>NZ_JAVAXX010000520.1:0-2289 GCF_042709275.1 Bacillus sp. LR_5
CCATATTTATTTTTCAATTTGATATTTATTTGCGGAAATTCATCTGCTTTCTCGATATGTGATCATACGTTTGCCTTAGTATTTCTTCATTTTGGGAAGATAAGTAATAGGAATTGACAACCTTATTGGATATGAGTAAGGTAAAAGTTAATCAATATTACAAATGACAACGTTTATCAACTAAGAGAGCGTATGATTTTTATGTCTGATATTGCTTGCATGCTCTAATACATAGATAGGAGTATGGTCACAATGAAAAAGTGGCTTATATGCAGTTTCGTCCTTGTTCTTCTCGTTTCATTTACTGCATGTTCACCGTCTGCAGAACATGAATCGATAAAAATCGGGATTGCTGAGTCTGACGGGGCAATATGGAACTATATTGCTCAAAAGGCTGAAGAGGCAGGGCTGGATATTCAGCTGATCCCTTTTTCTGATTATGCGGAGTCTGATATCGCACTTGCTAACAAAGAAATTGATGCCAACGCCTTTCAAACCATTTCATATTTTCAGTCGTTCACCCAAAAATACAAACTTAATTTGACGCCGCTCGGGACGACATACATAACGCCCATGGGCATTTATTCAAAACGATATGACCGAATCCAAGATATACCGCGAGGAGCTGTCGTTTCTGTTCCGGATAAAGCGTTCGATTTTGGCAGGGCGCTTACAGTGCTCCAGGAAGCGGGTTTGCTAACGCTGAAAAACGGATTTAACGGAACAGGTTCAGTTGATATGATTAAAGATAATCCGAGAAACCTGAAATTAAAAGCTGTCCGGCAACAGGATGCAGTAAGCGGTGCCGACGTGTTTGTCATGAAACCATCAGAAGCAAAAAAAGCGGGCCTGAACCCGAAAAAGCATACACTAAAGAGCGGCGGACCCATGTCTGGGGAAGAGATGAATTTGATTGTTGTCAGAGCGGAGGATCAAGATCGGGAAGCGCTGCAAACCATTCTTGAGCTTTATCAAGCAGATGATACAGCGGCATTTATAGAAAAAGAATATCAGGGAGATCTTGTCCCGGCTTTTCTGCCTTTGAAACGTCTTTCAGATTGGAAGAATGAATTCGAACATTGAATTCATTCTTTTTTTTCTGAAAAACACACTCTGTTCCGTCCCGTTTCTTTCGCTTTGTAAAGCATTTGATCGGCAAGAATGGGCAAGGATCCTGGCTGTTCCGTATTATTGGGGTAATGAGCGGCCCCTAGTGATATCGTAACTGAAAGCTCTTCGCCGTTTGTTAATACAATCGGTGCATCACTTACAGTGCTCCTGATCCGTTCAGCGATCCGGGCTGCTTTATCAAGAGAACAGTTCGGCAGGAGAACGGCAAATTCTTCACCGCCGATCCGAGCGGCAGGATCAGTATTTCGGATGCTCTGCTTCAGACGTAACCCCAGCTCTTTGAGCACCTGATCTCCTTCATGATGGCCATATTGGTCATTGATGGTCTTAAAATGATCGATATCCATATAAATCAGTGCAAATTGAAAATGCGGGGTATCGGCCGCCTGCTGATACAGAGCTTTTGTGGTTTCTTCAAACTTTCTTCGGTTATACACGCCTGTTAAAAAGTCAAAGTGCGCCTGAAACTTATATTGTTTAAAAAGAAGATGTGCATTTGTTTCATGATCAATAATATATAAACTGAGCATGCCGCCCGCTATTGATATGATCCAAAAATACAAATGAAGTTCGTATGAATGTAAATCTATAAGAAAATAAAAGGAAAAGGAGATCAAGCTATTTGTGATTATTAAAAGATAGAAAGCATGTTTTAGTTGAACTTTTTTTCTTCTAGAAACAATGAGTGACGGGATGGCAGCGATACAAATGATAATAACCGAGTATAGTGCAGATGTGTTCATTGTAATCAGCAAGCGGCCTGCAGTGATCATGGCCAGGGCCGTTGCCGTTGAAACCCAGCCTCCATAAAGAGCGGCAATCATAATAGGGATATTTCGAAGATCAATAATTGAATGCTGATAGGTAAATCCAAAAACCATCAGAATAACCCCGAGCAAACCGCAGGCCAGTCCCTTAACAGCTTGAAAAGATATGCTGTCTTTTTTATGTACTAGCCTTTCTTTAAACAGGTGGGTGAAGAGATAATTAAATGTGATTAAAATGGTCAAATTTACAAACAGTTCTTTCAGCAATATTATCACCCTTATATAAGGTACTAAAGATGGAAGGGAAAGAAAAGAACAAAAAAGGCATTATATAAGGTTTTTTTACTTGAATTGATAAGTTAAAATAATTCGCACTTGACCCATCGGAATT
>NZ_JAVAXX010000521.1:0-2234 GCF_042709275.1 Bacillus sp. LR_5
AGAAAATCATCATTTACAGCTTGAAAACAAGCATTTGCGCAAACGGCTGGACGATACGACGCAGCAGATTGAAAAGTTCAAAGCTGATAAAAAAGAATCAAAAACACAGAAGACAGAGCAAACTGATATAGGGGAAGGATATGATAATCTGGCACGTCTGTATCAAGAAGGATTTCATATCTGCAATGTTCACTATGGAAGTGTTCGAAAAGAAGATTGTCTTTTCTGTCTGTCATTCTTA
Source organism: Bacillus sp. LR_5 (assembly GCF_042709275.1). Classification (NCBI taxonomy): domain Bacteria; kingdom Bacillati; phylum Bacillota; class Bacilli; order Caryophanales; family Bacillaceae; genus Bacillus; species Bacillus sp. LR_5. Next base: position 242 of record NZ_JAVAXX010000521.1, read on the forward strand.
AATAAAAAATAAGGAAAAGGCTTCCGCATAAGACGGAAGCCTTTTTCAAAGGTACTGAAAGGATAAGAAGATGGTTTCATTACGTGATGATGAAAGATTAGATTATTTGCTGGCAGAGGACATGAAAATCATACAAAGTCCAACGGTGTTTGCATTTTCATTGGACGCTGTGCTTCTGTCCAAGTTTGCCTACGTTCCGATTCAAAAAGGAAAAATCGTTGATCTATGCACCGGCAATGGCATTGTGCCGCTGCTGCTCAGTACAAGATCAAAAGCAGACATTCTTGGAGTTGAAATTCAAGAAAGACTCCATGATATGGCTGTTCGCAGTGTGGAGTATAATAAGCTGCAGGATCAGATTCAGATCATACATGATGATCTGAAAAACATGCCGGAGAAGTTGGGGCATAATCGATATGATGTTGTCACCTGCAATCCCCCGTATTTTAAAACACCGAAACAAACTGAACAAAACATGAATGAGCATCTCCGAATCGCCAGACATGAAATCCACTGCACACTGGAGGATGTCATTTCAGTCAGCAGCAAGCTGCTCAAACAAGGAGGAAAGGCAGCACTTGTTCACAGGCCGGGACGGCTTCTGGAGATTTTTGAACTGATGAAGGCTTACCAAATCGAGCCAAAGCGTGTGCAATTTGTTTATCCGAAGCAAGGGAAAGAAGCCAATACCATTTTGGTAGAGGGTATTAAAGGCGGGCGTCCGGATTTGAAAATTCTTCCTCCTCTGTTCGTTTATGACGAACAAAATGAATATACAAAAGAAATCAGGTCCATTTTATATGGAGACAAATAACCATTTCTTCTACGTCGTACAGTGCAGGGACAACAGCTGGTATGCTGGGTATACCAACGATCTGCAGAAACGGGTAAAAACACACAATGATGGAAAGGGCGCAAAGTATACAAAAGTAAGACGTCCGGTTGAATTGATTTTTGCCGAAGCTTTCACAACAAAGCGGGAAGCCATGCAGGCGGAATATTATTTCAAAAAACTGACTCGAAAGAAAAAAGAGCTTTATATAGAAGAAAAGCGGAACAGCAAGGAGGCTGTATATGTTAAGGCGCCAAATGAGCTTTAATGGAAAGTCGAACATGGGGATTCTTTATTTGGTCCCAACCCCAATTGGAAATTTAGAGGATATGACATTCCGGGCGATTGATACGCTGAAATCAGTGGATGCGATTGCTGCGGAAGATACGAGACAAACGAAAAAACTTTGTCATGTATATGAAATTGAAACACCGCTCGTTAGTTATCACGAACATAATAAAGAGAGCAGCGGCCACAAAATTATAGAATGGCTGAAGTCGGGAAAAAACATTGCTCTTGTCAGTGATGCCGGGTTGCCGACGATTTCTGACCCAGGGGCGGAAATCGTGAAGGATTTTACGGAGATAGGCGGCTATGTTGTTCCGCTGCCGGGAGCAAATGCTGCATTAACGGCTCTAATCGCTTCAGGTATTGTACCGCAGCCTTTCTTCTTTTACGGTTTTCTCAACAGACAGAAAAAAGAAAAGAAGAAGGAGCTTGAAGGTCTTAAAAAACGGAAGGAAACAATCATCTTTTATGAAGCGCCTCATAGATTGAAGGAAACTTTATCAGTGATGGCAGAGATATTAGGCGATCGGGAAATGGCTGTAACGCGCGAACTCACAAAGAAATATGAAGAGTTTATCAGAGGCACGATAACTGAGGTCATTGAATGGGCAAACGAGGATCAAATACGTGGGGAGTTTTGTCTCGTCGTAGAAGGCAGTAAAAATGAAGAATCAGATGAGGAAACACAATGGTGGGAAACCCTCACGTTGAAAGAACATGTCGAACATTACATCTCGAAAGGCGCTACTTCTAAAGAAGCTATTAAAAAAGCAGCAGTCGATCGCAATGTTCCAAAGCGTGAAGTGTACGATGCTTACCATATTCAGCAATAAAAAAAACGTTCTTGTGTCATAACAAGAACGTTTTTTGTAT
>NZ_JAVAXX010000522.1:0-2233 GCF_042709275.1 Bacillus sp. LR_5
GTACAAAAAACGTTCTTGTTATGACACAAGAACGTTTTTTTATTGCTTAATATGGTAAGCATCGTACACTTCACGCTTTGGTACATTGCGATCGACTGCTGCTTTTTTAATGGCTTCTTTAGACGTAGCGCCTTTCGAGATGTAATGCTCGACATGTTCTTTCGCAGTGAGGGTTTCCCACCATTGTTCTTCCTCATCTACCTCTTCATTATTACTTCCTTCTACGACAAGACAAAACTCGCCGCGTATCTGATCCTCGTTTGCCCATCCAATGACCTCAGATATGGTTCCTCGGATAAACTCTTCATATTTCTTAGTGAGTTCACGTGTTACAGCAATTTCCCGATCTCCTAATATCTCTGCCATCGCTGACAAGGTTTCCTTCAATCTGTGGGGCGCTTCATAAAAAATGATCGTTTCCCGCCGTTTTTTAAGGGCTTCAAGTTCCTTCTTCTTTTCTTTTTTCTGTCTGTTGAGAAAACCGTAAAAGAAAAAAGGCTGCGGTACAATACCTGAAGCAATAAGAGCTGTTAATGCAGCATTTGCTCCCGGCAACGGAACAACATAACCGCCTATATCCGTAAAATCCTTTACAATTTCCGCTCCGGGATCAGAAATCGTCGGCAGACCGGCATCACTGACAAGAGCAATGTTTTTTCCCGACTTCAGCCATTCAATAATTTTGTGCCCACTGCTTTCTTTATTGTGTTCGTGATAGCTGACGAGCGGTGTTTCAATTTCATATACATGACAAAGCTTTTTCGTTTGCCTCGTATCTTCCGCAGCAATCGCATCCACTGATTTCAGCGTGTCGATCGCCCGGAATGTCATATCCTCTAGATTTCCGATTGGGGTTGGGACCAAGTAAAGAATCCCCATGTCCGACTTTCCATTAAAGCTCATTTGGCGCCTTAACATATACAGCCTCCTTGCTGTTTCGCTTTTCTTCTATATAAAGCTCTTTTTTCTTCCGAGTTAGTTTTTTGAAATAATATTCCGCCTGCATAGCTTCCCGCTTTGTTGAAAAGCTCTCGGCAAAAATTAATTCAACCGGACTTCTTACTTTTGTGTACTTTGCGCCCTTTCCATCATTGTGCGTTTTCACTCGTTTATGCAGATCGTTGGTATATCCGGCATACCAGCTATTGTCCTTACATTTCACGACGTAGAAGAAATGGTTATTTGTCTCCATATAAAATGGTCCTGATTTCTTTTGTATATTCATTTTGTTCATCATAAACGAATAAGGGAGGAAGAATTTTCAAATCTGGGCGCCCACCTTTGATACCTTCAACCAGAATGGTATTGGCTTCTTTCCCTTGCTTCGGATAGACAAATTGTACACGTTTCGGCTCGATTTGATAAGCCTTCATCAGTTCAAAAATCTCCAGAAGCCTTCCCGGCCGGTGAACAAGAGCTGCTTTTCCCCCTTGCTTGAGCAGCTTGCTGCTGACTGAAATGACATCCTCCAGCGTGCAGTGGATTTCATGTCTTGCGATTCGGAGATGCTCGTTCATGTTTTGTTCAGTTTGTTTCGGCGTTTTAAAATACGGCGGATTGCAGGTGACAACATCATATCGATTATGTCCAAGTTTCTCCGGCATGTTTTTCAGGTCATCATGTATGATCTGGATCTGATCGTCCAACTTATTATACTCCACGCTGCGAACAGCCATATCATGCAGTCTTTCTTGAATTTCGACTCCCAGAATGTCTGCTTTTGATCTTGTACTGAGCAGCAGCGGCACAATACCATTGCCGGTGCATAAATCAACAATTTTCCCTTTTTGAATCGGAACGTACGCAAATTTGGACAGAAGCACAGCGTCCAACGAAAAAGCAAACACTGTTGGGCTTTGTATGATTTTCATGTCCTCTGCCAGCAAATAATCTAATCTTTCATCATCATGTAATGAAACCATCTTCTTATCCTTTCAGTACCTTTGAAAAAGGCTCCCGTCTTATGCGGAAGCCTTTTCCCTATTTTTTATTTAAGAATGACAGACAGAAAAGACAATCCTCTTTTCGAACACTTCCATAGTGGACATTGCAGATATGAAATCCTTCTTGATACAGACGTGCCAGATTATCATATCCTTCCCCTATATCAGTTTGCTCTGTCTTCTGTGTTTTTGATTCTTTTTTATCAGCTTTGAACTTTTCGATCTGCTGCGTCGTATCGTCCAGCCGTTTGCGCAAATGCTTGTTTTCAAGCTGTAAATGATGATTTTCC
>NZ_JAVAXX010000523.1:0-2223 GCF_042709275.1 Bacillus sp. LR_5
ATTAATGATTCAATATAAAACATTTTACCTCTCCTATTTTTCTGGATAGAATTGTCCTACTCTTCCTTTTTGAAAGCCAACAACATATTTTTGACCCTCATATGTTCCTCGAATTTGATAACTAAATTTAGTTCCTTTTTTTGTTAACTCTTCACGGTTTTGTTTCATAATTGATTCTATCGCATCTGCAACATCGTTAACAGTCATCTCTTTATTGAGAAAAGATTGTTGAGACTTAATTGAACCATCCCATAAATTAGGATGATGGCGCTCTAAAATATGCTTCATTCCTCGCTTATCAATGAGGAATGATTGTCCTCCAAAAGTGTATTTTCTGCTTTGGAAGGTTTTTAATTCGTTTACAACTTCATGCGGTTTAGCTTTCTTTAATCCTTGTACAGTAGACGAGTTCTTAAATATTTCAAGTGCAGAGTTTTTATAATTCTCTCCATCAAGCACGTTAAAAGGAAAAGTCCCTGAACCACCAGCCATTGCGTACTGTTGTTCAAAAACACTTGGTATTTTAACGTATTCAATACCTTTTTTTATTCCTGTTTTTGAAACTTCAAGTGTCTTAAGTGCAGCAACTTTTGAACCGGCTTTTGCAACTTTGGATACTTTATCAATACATTTCGGACCAACTATTGCAAGAACAACAGTACTGCCTACATAGGAAACCCATTTTGCTCTGCTGTAGCTATCTCCATTAAATTCCGAAGATAGTGTTAGGAAGACTGTATAATAAAAAGAGATACAGAATATGGGGGAACTAAAAGTGAGTTTAGGGAAATCAGTTGCACTACACATAAAAGATAAACAAGCCATTAAACCGACAGGGTTCTGGACATTTTTCTGTAACCCAAAGGTTTGGGCTATTGATGATTTTTTGAGTTCAAACCAAATAGAAGATACATTTTCCATTACAAGTTGGCAAAAAGAGTGGTTTAAGGAAGGTCAACAAGGGCTAATTAGAGTTGGACATGATAACCGAAATAAAGAAATGTTAAATGGTAAACCAAAATTAAATCGAGGTATTTATGCGGTAGTAGAAATAACGGGAAAACCCGTCTACTCATCTGATAAGGATGAAAATTATTATTATGAAGAAAGTGATCATTTCAATTACCGAGTACCAGTTAGATACATAAAGAATTTGCTGCATTCACCAATCTTACTTGAGGATCTAGATTTTGAAAATGATGAATATGATAAGTACTTAATCGAAGGGTTTCAAGCCTCATCAATGCCGTTAAATCCAAAAGCATTTAAAAAGATATCTTCATTGATTCATAACACTGATGCACATCCTTTGAGAATTGGAGAACAATACTCAAGAAAAAATATTTACAAGATTTTTAATGTACCAGAGGGTAAACAGGGCGGGAATTGGAACACGGGGTATACTTCGTTTAATAATGATGTATTTGTCTTTGTCAATATAAGTTCTGCCGGAAGAACGGGGCATGATTACGATAATAAATTTATCGGAGATGACCTTCAATGGTTTGGTAAGAATAGTCATTCATTACAAAATGCTTCTATTCAGTCTATGTTAAAACCCAAAGGTAATATTTATATTTTCACACGGGAAGATAGTAATAATCCCCTGTTTACTTACCAAGGAAATGCTAGAGTAAAAGAATTTCATAACACTAAGCCAGTCAAAATTATTTGGGAATTTAATGATGAAAAAGAAATCCGACATAATCAAATGGCTGAAGAAATTGATAAACCAACAAGATATATTGAAGGAGCCACAAAAAAGGTATCAGTCAACGTTTATGAGAGAAATCCCATGGCGAGGAAAAAGTGTTTAGAGCATTACGGTTTTAGTTGTGTCATTTGTGGGTTTGATTTTGAGAAGATATTCGGAGAATTGGGTAAAGGCTTTATTCACGTACATCATATAATTGAGTTAAATCAGATAGGCAAGGAGTACGAAATTGACCCGATCAACGATTTACGTCCAGTTTGTCCAAATTGTCATGCTATGTTGCATAAGAAAAAACCAGCTTTCACGGTTGAGGAGTTAGTAGAAATTATCAACGATAATAGATAAAAGCCAATTATTGCTTAAATTAGATTTCGACTTCATTTTTACTCCTGAATATAAATTAACAAGTGTAAGTGCGATTTTGTAACAGAAAACACAGTTCACTTTATTAAAAGCCTAGTTTATGAACCATAACAAGTAATGCTGGTATGGTTTTTTATTCTTAAAAT
>NZ_JAVAXX010000524.1:0-2173 GCF_042709275.1 Bacillus sp. LR_5
ATGAATCAACACTTATGAATCCCCATGGTTAGAACCAAATTCATACAAAATATATCTATTTAGTAAGAATTGTGATATAATAAAGAAGATTGGAAATATTATATTTATTTGGATTTTTTGTTCTTTCTTTGATCCTTTCGTCATTAATCGACAATCTTTTTTTGTTCAGTATGTTAAATTAATTTTGAAATGGTGATTATGATGAGTGAAAGTATAGTGGATGTTAGAAATCATTTAAAGCGCATAATAGAGTTTTCAGATGAAAAACAGAAAGAGATTGCCGATAAAATTGGAATTAGTCCTGCTCACTTAAGCAAGTTTTTGAATGGGCAAGAAATTTCACTTTGGATGGTGTTGGAGATAGTACGTTATCTTGATAAGGATAACGAGGTCGAAATCATGCGGCAATGCTGCCTTGAGGCGACTAAAAAAAATATAAAAACTGCATTTGAATATGCTCATTCTAAAAGTTTAGACTCAGTCACTTGTATGTTGCTAAACAAAACCTTGGACGGAAATAACAGAGAGTTAAAGGAATGGGCAATCGTATATCAATGGCAACTATGGTCAAAATACAATCGTGTTTATAGCGAGGTTGATTACCTCGAAATGTTAAAAAAGCTGCAACCCAATTCTCATGACTTAAAAACACTTTTGCAAATTCTAGAGATGCTTTGTTTTTATTACAGTGAGAAGTATGATTTATCTCTACACTACATAAAAAAAATTCACAATATGCTCCCAGAAATTAAAGATCCATTTATTAAAAAAGCATTTTTAAGCCGTACAGACGAAGCTCTAGCAAATATGTACTTGAAGTTTGAAAACAATATAGATAAATCCAGAGGATCTGCTGGTAAACTCATCGAAAGAAATTTTAGTGTGAATTCAGTGACTAATGGTTATTTTATATTGGGATTATCATATTTGTTTGAATCATACGAGAAAACATCAAGCTTTTTTAAAAAAGGGATTCAATTAAACAACACGAAAGAAAGATATTTTGTAGCCAATGACCTAAGAGAACAGTTAGCAATTACAAACCTTTTCTGGAATAAACCGGTACAGAAAGAATATATAGTGACTGACTTTATTAAAGCGGTTGTCAATAAAGCTAATCTGAAATACTTTTATGATGACAAATACTATTCAGCTTTAGCTTTTTATTTTGACGGAAGAAGGGAAGGGAGTCAGGAAAAGCTCCTCTTATCGTTACATGTTTTTTGTGAAAAGAAGGATTACTTTAGAGCAAATTTACCAAAAATGGAGTTGCTAAAACTAGGAGTTGATTATAATATATTAAAAAGGGAGGTGAAAATTGGTGAAAAAGACAATTATAGGAGTTTTGATTACTTTAGCAATAGCACTAGCATTTGTTTTTAGTGCAAATAGTGCGGATGCTCCGGGTTCAAAAAACAATACAGTAATTCCATCAACAGGAACTAAGCAACTTGCTGATCCTCCAGTTGGCATGAGCTTTAAATTAACGAAAGAAACACCAACACCACAACCAAAAGAAGAAAAAGCAATATTTTATTAAAAAGACGCTGCCATATACATAGGCAACGTCTTTCGTGTTTTTAAAGAGGATTTCCTATTTTGACAAAACGAGAAAATAGGAAATCCTGAATAATAACTTTTATTTTAACAGTGTATTCAATTATAACAAGAACAAAAGTTCTGATAGGGAGATATAGAAAATGGCAATTGTTTTTGATCAACTACTCACAATTCTTAAACAAACAAAAAAAGAAGATCAAAATCAATCTTCTTCTAAATCATCCAAAAATTTAGCTTTGGATTCACGATAAGACTTAAGAGCGTTTAGCATAAATTCTCTTTCATCTTCGGTAATTTTTTTGCCTTCGTTGTCTATTATGTCAGCTTTTCTAATTGTTTCGAGTGTTAAATTTCTGGAGAGTACTAATTCTTTCTCTTCTTCACTCATTTTATTTAATTCATCTTCGACTGTCGCGAAGTAGGAAACATCAACGTCGAAGTACTTTGCGATTGCGTTTAGTTTTTCATAAGATGGCTTTTTAATTTTATCTCCTGATTCAAGTTTAGAGAGGTAACCTTGTGTGACACCTGTTGCATCAGCCAGTTGACGGAGAGTCATCTTTTTTTGCTTTCTTAGTTTTGCAATATTCCGTCCGATTATTTTATTTTTTTC
>NZ_JAVAXX010000525.1:0-2172 GCF_042709275.1 Bacillus sp. LR_5
GGGGCATGACACGATCAGGCACAGTCAGGAGCTGGATTGTTTAATAAATGAATATCACCAGCTTATGCAAGAAAACGAACATTCCCAAGGGATTCAAGGCCTTGTAAAGAAATTAGGCTTGTGGCCCCGCAGAGATGTTATGCCAGCATATGATGCAAATAAATAGCGGCCTATCAGATGCATATATAAAGAGAGAGCTTTTCGGAAGCGCTCTTTTTTTCTGGGAAAAATTCATATGAAAGAGGGAACTAATGAAAGAACTGGCGATTCTCATTACCGAAATGGTCAATCAATTTCATGATGCTTTTATTTCCTTATGCGGAATATTTGGCATTCATTTAACTGACAAAGAAATGCATTTTTGGGTGATCGGCATTTTTGGCATATTCTTTTTCAGCGTCACTCACGCTGTGTTTACATGGCTTTCTAAATGGAGTATGACAGCCTTGTCCTTTATCTATACCGTTACAGTCATCATTGTCATCGTATTTGCGATTGAGATTCAGCAAAAGGTGACGGGGAGAGGGAATATGGAGTTTTTAGATGCCACGGAAGGTATAAAGGGTTTTTTAGTATTTTTTATGTTTTTTATGTTTTTGAAAATGCTGTTGCGTTTCATCAAAATCCTTTTTTCTGGAAGACCAGCAAGCAAATCGAATGGCAATGACCGATCACGAAGATAAAAAACCCTCCTGACATGGTCAGGGGGGCTATGAAGCGGATACGGGGAGGGTGATCGTCACCTCTGTGCCTCTTCGCACTTCACTTTCAATATGAATAGAGCCTCCGTACATCAGCACGATCCGTTTACAAACAACAAGGCCGAGACCGGTTCCTTTTTCTTTAGAAGTAACAAAGGGAAGGAAGATGTGATCCAGCATTTCCTGAGAAATCCCTTCACCGTTATCCACAACTTTGATTATGGCTTTTTTATCTAAAGCTCCCAGGGAGATCGTCAGTTTGCCTCCTTCAGGCATTGACTCGAGGCCATTTTTTGCTACATTTAAAATCACTTGTTTAATATGATCTTTTGTACATTTTACGAGTAAGGGCTGCTCGGTTAAATACTGTAATTCGACTTCAACATTGTATAGATTGCCCTCAGAATAAATGATCGGCATAATTTCTCCGATAATGTCCTGAAGTGAGTTCAGCTCCCATTTTTCAGCTGTCGGCTTGCCGAGAACAAGAAACTCACTCACTATTTGATTGATGCGCTTTATCTCCTGTTCGATAATGGAGAAGTAAAGCTGATCTTCCTCACCTTTATATTTCTTTTGCAACAGCTGAATAAAGCCGCTTATGCCGGTGAGGGGGTTACGGATTTCATGGGCTGTGCTGGCAGCAAGCGTCCCGATCAGCTCTAATTTTTGCGCCTCATTTTCTGAGCGCTCCAGCTGGGTCTGCCGCTTCAGCAAATAATACAGCACGAGAATAAATAGGATATTCAGCAGAACAATAATACATGAAAGCGGAAGCACTAGGCTTTTCGTCAGTTCTTCTATGGTGACCGGGTTCGGATAGACTTTCATATTCCAGCTGATATCATCCAGATATCCGCTGACAGGTTTCTGATCCTCTGCATGAGAGGCTTGTCCGCTCGCAAAAATCATTTTCCCGTCTTGGTTCACAACTTCAATATAAACATCAGGGCTTAGTAAGTTAATGAGATTTTTCAAATAATCAATTTGAATAGCTGCGACAAGATAATCTGTCACATTACGTTTTGAGTCCAAAACAGGGACACAAATTGTGAAAATTGGCTGACCAGTAATTCTGCTCGAATAACTATCTGAAATGACTGTCTTTTTAGTTTCCTTTGCTTTTGTAAAAAAAGATCTGTCGGCCAGGTTTACTTTCGTTTTTAATTCGGTTGTGCTTGCGGTGACGTCTCCTTTGGCATTGAGAAAATAGAGACCGGAAAATCTCGGCTCTGAATCAAAGGTCTTTTCCAAAATTGATTGCATTTTCTTTATATCAACCGGTCTGTCGATGGCGATGGACAAGGAGGTCATTCTCGCCATTGTTTCTCCGATTAAATAATTGATTTTGTTGCGGTGAAGGTTTAGCAGGACACTTGCTTCTTGTTTATGTTCTGCAGCTATTGTATCTTTTTCTTTTTCATATACGAAAAAGCTGATGACGATTGCCGGAATCACGACCAGTATGATA
>NZ_JAVAXX010000526.1:0-2168 GCF_042709275.1 Bacillus sp. LR_5
TTTTTGAAATCTAATAGTAAGAGCCATTAGCTCAGTTGGTAGAGCATCTGACTTTTAATCAGAGGGTCGAAGGTTCGAGTCCTTCATGGCTCACCATTTGTCTTTTTGCGGGTGTGGCGGAATTGGCAGACGCGCTAGACTTAGGATCTAGTGTCTTACGACGTGGGGGTTCGAGTCCCTTCACCCGCACTTTATTTACAAAGTGCACGCAAATTGGTTTTACTAGCTTAAGAGCCTACTAAACCAGCACAAACACAATTTAATGATCACGCGGTCGTGGCGGAATGGCAGACGCGCTAGGTTGAGGGCCTAGTGGGTGAATAACCCGTGGAGGTTCAAGTCCTCTCGGCCGCATCAATGATACCAAGGGTTGTAGACCCCTGGTATTTTTTTGTGCTTATTTTCAAATTTGTCACTGTCCACAAACTGCCCACTTACCTACAGTAAGCCAACTAATCTAAATTACCAGTTATTTCCTGTTTATTTGGATATAGCTATTCGTAAACATCAATTGTTTCCACAACTTCTGCCCCTTCAGAGTGATAACCAAGAATTATTGCATCGGTTTGCACCGCCAGAACCGTTTACTGTTGTTTTTCAAATTGATCACCGATTGCATCACTGAATATCATAAAATGTACCACCAAGAACCACAAATTACACCAGATCGATAAGTGAACCTGACGGAATCATGAATTTCATCAGGTTCTTTCTGCATTCTGGTTCATGTTAAATCAAAGTAATCTAGGTAAACATAAAGGTAGTTTGTGTTTTTATATAAGTTTACTTTACTTTTGTATAAGGTGAGTTTATAATTTGATTTAAGAGGTGATGGTCATGAAGAAAGATTTGGGTGATTCGATCTCAAACAAGGTTTATGAATATCGTGTACTTGCCAGATTGTCTCAGCAAGAATTAGCAGAGAAAGTCGGGGTTTCCAAACAAACCATCTTCGTAATGGAAAAAGGAAATTATGTTCCGACTCTGCTGTTAGCTTTTCGAATTGCCGAATTTTTTAATGTGGATGTAAACGAGATTTTTACTTATGAGAAAGGAAATGATCAAAAATGAAAATGAATTCGATCACAGATACGATCACCAACGCAATTTTTTCCCCTTTAAAGTCCTGGGCTGAACATTCTCCGGGAAATTGGAGTATTCTCATTGGCAGCGGATTTGTATTGCTCGTAGTTGGATTGATTCTGACAATCGTATTTCATAAAAAAATGGGTAAGACTGACGAGAGAACAAATCAAATAGCATTAAAAAGTTGCCTCTATATGTTATGTGCACTAATTTTGTGCGACACGATTTTCCCGAAAAATTATATGTGGCAAGTTTTCTTCTTATTTAAGTATTCTATTGCATTCTTCGCTTCAGCAATCTATCTAGCTGTTCGATATAAAAAAGATTTTTTGTAAATTCAATTACCGAGAAAGATAGTGTCTCTGTAGTTTTAATTGTTTTAGGAGAGCTAACGAATATGAAATCATTTTATAATGAGATTTGGAGAGTAGGAAAGTAAGGGGTTTTTTTGCTCACCAATTATTAACCACAATTCATACAAACCGTTAGAAATGATGTAAAGTGGAGTTAGAAAGTGTAATGAAAACAAGCTTTCATAACCAGTGATATAGATATACTATGTTGAGGGCCTGGTGGGTGAATAACCCGTGGAGGTTCAAGTCCTCTCGGCCGCAAGGGTTGTAGACCCCTGTTATTTTTTTATGCCTATTTTTAAATTGTCTATTGCCCAGTTACCTAAAGGTAATCAACTATTTATCAGCCGTTTCCTTTTGTTTGGATGATATTATGAAGAAGCAAAAGGTAAAGATATTAAGTAAGAGGAGTAAACCATGTGTTTGCTCCTCTTTTTTTCTCTCTATAAAATGATTGTCCTGTGAATTCAATGCGCTTTTTAACGATTTAGTCAGTTTAGCTTTATTTTTGTGATTATAAACGATAGTTTTTACCTATCATTTCTATATAAATAATTGAATTGTATTATAAGTAAAGCTGACCTATACTTTTATTGAAAATTGACTTTGCTTAGAAAGCATCAAGGTATAAGGCAATTGTTAAATGCTAATTCCGAAAAAAATCACGGAGGAATTTCATGAAAAATTTTAATGTTGCTATTCCAACTCCATTTCATAATGATGAGAGTT
>NZ_JAVAXX010000527.1:0-2151 GCF_042709275.1 Bacillus sp. LR_5
TAATCCAAGAAGGACGTACGCATTTCCTGACTGATATTTATTTCACGAACTTGTGGTGTGTTTTGTTCACTCATTAAAAAACCTCCCTGAAGTATCACATGAAATATGTGGGAGTAGATTGTCCATTATGACCTTCAATACGATTTCACTATTCTCCATTATATCAATAAACTTATGATTATACACATTAAATTGCTAGAATATATAGGTATTGCAAGCATTACTGCAGCTGATCTTGTTCAGAAAAAAGCCTTATTTCTAATTGGAAATAAGGCTTTTTATGATTAGATGTCAAGATTTTTAACGTATCTCGCATTCGCTTCTATGAAGTTTCGGCGCGGTTCTACTTTGTCGCCCATCAGCATTTCAAATGTCTCATCCGCATCCATAGCATCTTCAAGAGTTACCTGAAGAAGTGTTCTAGAGCTAGGGTCCATGGTTGTTTCCCATAGCTGGGTGGCATTCATTTCACCAAGACCTTTATAACGCTGCAATCCCGGCTTAGGCGTTTGAGGCAGCGTTTTTAACAGATCTTCAAGCTCCTTGTCATTGTATGCATATTCAACACGTTTCCCCTGTTGAACCTTATAGAGCGGCGGTTGCGCAATGTACACGTAGCCATTTTCGATAATTTGGCGCATATATCTGTAAAAGAACGTTAACAACAGTGTTCTGATATGCGCGCCGTCAACGTCGGCATCTGTCATAATGACAACTTTGTGGTAACGGGCTTTCTCCAGGTTGAAATCTTCCCCGATACCTGTGCCGAGCGCTGTAATCATAGAGCGAACTTCGTTGTTAGAAAGGATTTTATCCAGTCTGGCTTTTTCAACGTTCAGGATTTTACCTCTAAGCGGCAAAATGGCTTGGAAATGTCTGTCGCGGCCCTGTTTAGCAGATCCTCCGGCAGAGTCACCCTCTACGATATACAACTCGGAGATGCTCGGGTCTTTTGAAGAGCAGTCCGCTAACTTACCGGGAAGGTTTGAAATTTCCAAAGCACTCTTGCGGCGTGTTAATTCACGGGCTTTTTTCGCAGCCATTCTTGCTCTTGCCGCCATTAAACCTTTATCGACAATTTTTTTGGCCGCGTCTGGATTTTCCAGCATAAATGTTTCCATTGCCGTAGAAAATAACGTATCGGTGATCGTCCGCGCTTCTGAGTTGCCTAGCTTTGTTTTCGTTTGGCCCTCAAACTGCGGATCAGGGTGTTTGATTGAAATAATCGCGGTCAGCCCTTCTCTTACGTCATCTCCGCTTAGGTTTGGATCATTTTCTTTAATAAGCCCTTTTTTTCTGGCGTAATCGTTGATAACACGAGTCAGACCCGTTTTAAAGCCCGCTTCGTGGGTACCGCCTTCATACGTGTTAATGTTATTTGTAAATGAGTAAATGTTGCTTGTGTAGCTGTCATTGTATTGTAAAGCCACTTCAACCGTAATGCCGTCCTTTTCGCCTTCAATGTAAATCGGCTCTTCATGGACAACTTCTTTAGATCGGTTTAAATACTCTACATAACTTTTAATTCCGCCTTCGTAATGGTACTCATTTTTGCGCTCTTGTCCTTCACGTTTATCTTCAATCGTGATGTTTACGCCTTTTGTCAAAAAGGCTAATTCGCGCACGCGGTTCGCAAGCAGATCATAATCATACTCAGTTGTTTCTGTGAAAATCTCAGGATCAGGGACAAAATGTGTCGTCGTTCCTGTATGATCTGTCTCGCCAATGATTTCAAGGTCTGAAACCGGAACTCCGCGTTTATAGGTTTGACGGTGGATTTTACCGTCACGGTGTACCGTCACCACAAGCTCGGTTGAAAGCGCGTTTACGACTGACGCACCTACACCGTGCAATCCTCCAGACACTTTATAACCGCTTCCGTCAAATTTTCCTCCAGCATGAAGCACCGTCATAATGACTTCTACCGCAGGACGGCCCATTTTTTCATGAATACCGACTGGAATACCGCGGCCATTATCTATCACCGTGATGCTGTTGTCTTTCTCGATTTGGATATTGATATCCGTACAATAACCGGCGAGGGCTTCGTCAATACTATTGTCGACAATTTCCCATACCAGGTGGTGAAGGCCTTTGCTGTTTGTTGAACCGATATACATCCCTGGTCTTTTACGAACAGCTTCCAATCCC
>NZ_JAVAXX010000528.1:0-2147 GCF_042709275.1 Bacillus sp. LR_5
TGTATCTAGACAGTAAGCAAAGTAATCAACATCTTCAATAACCACAAGTCCATCAGTAAGGCCATAGTGTTCTTTATATTCATTAGTTCTATTTACAACTGATGCATGATCAAAGTTGTAGCCTAAAACCAAAACGCCGAATAAACCACCAGCACCGTATTTTTCTAAAAACCATTTATAACTGTTGGGGAGATCGCATTGGAGGTTTTCTTCAATGCGACCAATGTTTTCATGACTTGCACCTTCTGTAAATATAGCATTTTGTTTATTTTCATTAATAAAGTTCTCAACCTTCGAATAAATCATATAAACACCTCAATTCTCATTTTCAAATTGTTTCGCTCTCCATTTCCAATATCTCTTTCTAAAGCTCTCGTATTGTGCTTTTAAAACCTTATCATTTCTAAAACTTTCACCATCAGACTTAAGCTGATGAATGACATCACTATATTTTGTATGTAAGCTGTTCGGGATTTCAAGCATTGGGCCAGGTTCTTCTTGAATCAAGTGATGTAAATTAATCTGTGTACCGTCTTTTGCATAAGGGGCATTCCCGTTTTTCATTAGCTGAAGATTTGTAACACCGAATTCTGTTTTTTGATTAATATCAATATCTTTCATAGTATACACTCTACGGCTTACATCTTTAACTTTCCCCTTCGCCTTTACCTTCCCCTCTATTTCATATGCATCATACTTTTCTTTATTTAGCCAAGGGGGGCTTATCTTTTGGCCAGTAAACGGTTTTCTTGTTCCATCCGGTATTTTCTTCGCATTAGTCAAAAGTTCATTCTTGAGGCTTTGGCTATCAACCACATTGTATGGCACGTTATCGGCTAGAGCAAAGTCGTACTTAGGATTATAAGGCAGCAAATCTGGAATCTTGACGTCCTTAATTTTCTTCCCTGCCTGACTTGCTTTGTTTATGACCTTCCCCGCTGCATCTGCTTTGTTAATGGCTCCTGCACCTTTTGTACCAACAACAGCTACAGCCACTGAACCAATAGCATAGGTAACCCATCTTGATCTAGAATAGGCATCTCCATTCACCATATCCTTTTGATATGACTCTTCTATTGCTGCTGAAATGGCATCGTAAGTTTTCACCGGATGAATAACTGCATTCCCCAGTGCTGAGAGTGTTTCTCCCGGATCGGTGATGAAATCCCATATGCCAGTTACAGTGTCTTTGCCAACATTATATAAGCCTACTCCGACACCTTTTACGATATCCCAGGTGATTTCTCCTGCTCCTTCTAGCTGCTTCGCTTGTTCAATTTGCACTGCAAGCTGCACTTGAGTTGGCTCCAGATTCTCGTACCCTACTTTCTTAGCAATCTCTAAATATTCATCAGGGTCAGATACACCGTCATTAAGTTTTTTCTTTAATTCCTTGATTTCACGTTCCTTTGCTTCTTCTTTCTTCACACTTAAGTAAGCTTCAGAATGCTTTTCAATATCGCCTTTTTTCTTATGTATGTCACTTTCTCTGTACGCTTTAGCGTTATAGTGAATTGGTGTAGCGTTTTTTCCTTTGCCTGTTGATTCCTGCAGCTTTTTAAAGTCTTGCTGAATAAATTGTTCGTTTGGTTCTGTTTCAGCGTATTCTGTTTTTAAATCCTCATCAAGCTTGTTTAGCTTATCGATTGTTTTTTCACGTTTGTCATCTGCAAAAGAAAGTTTGTCTTTGAAGTCTTCTGTTGAGAATATTTCAAGGGGAAGGATATCATTGATGTTGTTTAATATGTCTTTCATTGCTTTTTTCTGTTCAGACATAATGGATTTTGATTTTGCATAAGCGTTAGCCAACTCGTGTTCTAGAAAGGATTCTTCTATGTAAGCATCAGACATCTTCGCATCTTCAAGTGTTGCAGACATGCTGCTTAAGAAAGCAATCTTCATGTCAATTAAATCAATCCATTGATCAGTAACACCGACATGATCATGATAAAATGCTTTAATGTTGTCAGCACCCTTGCCTGAAAATTCACTGTCATCTAGGTTAGCTACGTTTTGAAAAGCTTTTCTTAGCTTCACCATTTGCGACCTTAGTTCCTTATACTCTTTGGTTCTTTTATCGGCCTCAAAGAGTAATGAATCAGCCTCAAATACCTTCATATCATTCTCCTTCCTAGACTACTCTATGT
>NZ_JAVAXX010000529.1:0-2138 GCF_042709275.1 Bacillus sp. LR_5
TAAAGAGAGAGGGGGAATCAACGTGGGGGTTATGAAACGCTACATGCAATTCGTCAAACCTTATAAGAAGCAAATTTTCGTTACAGTGTTAATCGGGATCGTAAAATTCTCCATTCCGCTTGCTCTCCCATTGCTTCTGAAGTACGTAGTTGACGACATTATTCAAGGAGGCGGCACGGCCAGTGACAAAACCACGTCATTGTTCACGATTATGGCGATCATGTTCGCCTTATTTTTAATTTTGCGCCCGCCTGTTGAATATTACCGGCAATATTTTGCCCAGTGGACTGCCAGCAAGGTGCTTTATGATATAAGAGCTAAGCTGTTTGACCATATACAAAAACTGAGCCTTCGTTTTTACGCGAATACAAGAACAGGGGAAGTCATTTCCCGAGTGATTAATGATGTAGAACAAACAAAGGATTTCGTCATCACAGGGCTGATGAATATATGGCTCGATATGCTGACGATATTGATCGTGATCTCTATCATGCTCACACTGGACGTTAAATTAACGCTGATCTCTATCGTTTTATTCCCATTATACGGAATATCAGTGAAGTATTTTTACGGCCGTTTACGAAAGCTGACAAGGGAGCGCTCACAGGCTCTTGCTCAAGTGCAGGGGCATTTGCACGAACGCATTCAAGGCATGCCTGTCATCAGAAGCTTTGCGATAGAAGATCATGAACAGGCTCAATTTAATGAGAAAAACGGTCATTTCTTAGATAAAGCCATCCGCCACACGAATTGGAACGCCAAAACCTTTGCGGTCGTTAATACAATTACAGATTTGGCGCCGCTCATCGTCATAGCGTGCGCCGGGTATTTTGTCATTAATGGACCGCTGACAGTCGGAACAATGGTCGCGTTTGTCGGATATATTGACAGAATGTACAACCCTGTTAGAAGGCTGATCAATTCCTCTACAACATTGACACAGTCAATCGCATCAATGGACAGGGTGTTTGAATTTATTGACGAGCCCTATGAACTCACTGACAAACCAAATGCGATAAAGGCCGATCAGATTCGCGGAGGAGTGGAGTTTCAAAACGTTTCGTTTCAATATGAGAAGGACAAAGAAAATATTCTTCATGATGTATCCTTAAAAGTAAATAGAGGAGAAACTGTAGCTCTCGTCGGCATGAGTGGAGGAGGAAAATCAACGCTCGTCAGCCTGATCCCAAGATTTTATGATGTAACAAGCGGCAGACTGCTGATTGATGGGACGGATATTCGCGATTATGAAGCAAGAAGCCTTCGCAACCAGGTTGGTATGGTGCTTCAGGATACCTTTTTATTTAGTGAAACGATTCGGGAAAATATCGCGATCGGCAAGCCTGATGCCACACTTGAAGAGATAATCGAAGCCGCCAAAGCTGCAAATGCCCATGAATTTATCATGAGTTTTCCAGAAGGATATGAGACCCGGGTGGGGGAACGAGGCGTTAAGCTTTCAGGCGGACAAAAGCAGCGGATCTCAATTGCGCGGGTATTCCTGAAAAATCCGCCGCTCCTCATTTTAGATGAAGCTACATCAGCTCTGGATTTGGAAAGTGAGCATTACATTCAAGAAGCGATGGACAAACTGGCGAAGGATAGAACAACTTTTGTTGTCGCCCACCGTTTATCGACAATCACCCATGCGGATAAGATTGTTGTCATGGAAAACGGCACAATCATTGAAATCGGAACCCATGATGAACTCATGGACTATGAGAGCCAGTACAAGCACTTATTTACCATTCAAAATTTGAACTAAAACATCAATCTTATATCCTTTTAACGAAGGATATAAGATTTTTTTGTATATAAAAAAACCCGGCTGTTTAACCGGGTTACTCTTCTGTTTCTATTTCGCAGTCTTTCGGATGATACGTTTGAAAACTTGTGATAAGTGTTTCTAAATGTTCAAGCTGCTCGCGATATTCCACGGCGCTTGCCATAATATTGAGCATGTTGTAATCAATAAGCTCCTCATCCGTATTCTGCTGATTTTTTAAAAATGACTTTGTTAAAAGCTGCTTATACCGGATGCCTTCTTCAACCGCGTCATCATGCGGCTTGATTTTTCCGACAAACCTCATCAAAATCCGTTCGTGCCAGTAAAGCAGGTAATCAAGTTCTTCAGTCAA
>NZ_JAVAXX010000053.1:0-30073 GCF_042709275.1 Bacillus sp. LR_5
TTGGGAGAAGGGATCAGGCTTCACACCGTATCTGATGAAGTCCTGTCCGCACATGAAGGCGGAAAAATCCAAATGAAAAGCAAAATGCCGATCCGCTCACTGGCAGAGCTCGGACGTGTCTATACACCAGGTGTAGCAGACGTGTGCAGGCTGATCGAAAAAGAACCTGAAAAAGCGTCTATTTATACAACGATCAGCAATTCTGTGGCGATTGTAACGGATGGAACGGCAATTCTCGGTCTTGGGAATATTGGCTCTGTGGCAGGCATGCCTGTCATGGAAGGAAAGGCTGCTCTGTTTGATCAGCTGGCGGGTATTAGCGGTATTCCGATATTGCTTGATACGAGTGATCCTGAAGAAATCATCAAAACGGTAAAGCATATTTCTCCGGGTTTTAACGGCATCCTGCTTGAAGATATCGGCTCGCCGCATTGCTTCGAAATCGAGGACCGCCTAAAAGAGGAGCTGAACATCCCTGTTATGCATGATGATCAGCACGGTACAGCTGTTGTCACGCTGGCAGCTGCCATCTCGGCATGCAGGAGTGCGGGTGTTGACCTGAAAGAAGCGAAAGTGGGACAAATCGGCCTGGGCGCAGCAGGCGTTGCCATCTGCCGGATGTTTATGGCCTACGGCGTGAAAGCAGTGTACGGAACAGACAAATCAGAGGCAGCAATGAACCGTCTCGAACAATACGGCGGACAGGCAGTTGCCAGCATTGAGAAGCTCATGGAAACGTGTGACATTGTCATTGCCACAACGGGCGTTCCGGGATTAATTAAACCAGCATTTGTGCGTTCTGGCCAGGTGATTTTGGCTTTATCGAATCCGAAGCCGGAAATTGAGCCGGAGGCCGCGCTGCAGGCTGGCGCCGCATATGCAGCTGACGGGCGTTCTGTTAATAATGTACTCGGTTTCCCGGGGATTTTCAGAGGAGCGCTCAACGCAAAAAGCAAGGAGATTAATCATGATATGCTTGTCGCAGCAGCAGAGGCCATCGCAGCCTGCACAAAACAAGGCGATGTAGTCCCTCAGCCGCTTGATTCAAAAGTCCATCATGAGGTAGCGGCTGCGGTTGAGCACGCCGCTCTTACAGCAGTAAAATAAATGAAGGAAAACAGCACCTGGCATAAACAGGTGCTGTTTTTTCTCATCATATGATGATCTTTGCTATAATTGTTGTGAAAATAAATAAGGGAGTGATCAGAATGGCAAAAAGCCGAGCGAAAAAGAAGCGGGAGCATCTGCTTAGAAATGGCGGACGTGACGTCATATTATCAAGAGGCAGTACACCATCGTTCAGCACACATGAAAGATTGGCAAAAAGCAAAAAAGAGATTTTGAATAAACGGAGGCATAAGAATCCTTATGATCATACGGCAGTTGATGATAAGGATTTTTTTGTGCTCCAAAAAGCCGCCTAGCATTCTTCTCTATCGTTTCTTTTTTGAAAAAGGGCATGTTTTTCCGTTTCTTTCATACAATCTATTAAATCAAATCACTAGAGCGGGCGGGAGGAAACGGTATGCGAAAAATCTCTTATAAGGACATGTTTCTCCGACATGTCAAAGATCATCTCTCTCTTTATATATTTGTCTCAGTCCTGTTTTTCATGGGTGTCATCTTTGGCGCGATTATTGTCAACAGCATGACCATCAGCCAGAAAGAAGATTTATACTACTATTTAAGCCAATTTTTCGGACAGCTTTCGGATGGAAAACAGGCAAGTTCATCTGATATGTTTGGGCAAAGTATCTTTCATAATGCAAAGTATTTAGGGTTGATGTGGATATTGGGAATTTCCGTTATTGGGATGCCGATTATTTTTATCATGATCTTTCTAAAAGGCATCGTCGTCGGCTTTACTGTCGGGTTCCTTGTCAATCAGATGGGAGTCAGCGGTTTTTTCTTATCCTTTGTCTCCGTTTTGCCCCAAAATGTGCTGCTGATTCCGGCTTATCTCATTATGGGCACGTGTGCGATTGCGTTTTCTTTAAAGTTAATTAGGCAGCTGTTCGTGAAACGAAGCCTTCATGACGCGCCGATTCAGTGGTTCGGGCGGTATGCCTTTGTGCTTCTGGTCATTCTGTTTTTAGCGCTGATCTCATCACTCTTTGAAGCATATTTATCTCCAGTTTTAATGGAAAAGCTTACATCGAGACTTTTTTAAAATGATTATTAAGAGAAAATCGTTTTATTTATCAGTTTATAATAATTATAGTTGGAACTCTGCGCGTATTTTGTTATAATGAGTCATGGAATGCGGCGTAGGAGGGAAAGACATGGAAAACCGTATTGATCGAATTAAGAAACAACTGCACTCATCCAGCTACAAACTTACGCCTCAGCGTGAAGCGACAGTAAGAGTGCTGCTTGAAAACGAAGAAGACCATTTAAGCGCAGAAGATGTATACCTCCTCGTAAAAGAGAAATCTCCTGAGATCGGTCTCGCAACAGTATACCGTACGCTTGAATTATTAACTGAATTAAAAGTCGTTGATAAAATTAACTTTGGAGACGGCGTGTCCCGTTACGACCTTCGGAAAGAGGGCGCAGCTCACTTTCATCACCACTTGGTGTGCATGGAGTGCGGAGCCGTTGATGAAATTGAAGAAGATTTGCTTGAAGACGTGGAAGAAATCATTGAACGTGATTGGAAATTTAAGATTAAAGATCATAGATTGACGTTTCACGGCATATGCCACCGCTGTAACGGAAAAGAAACTGAATAAACGGTGCCGAGCGCGAACCTTTTCTCATGGGGAAAGGGTTTTTTGCTGTTTCTATGTATAAAACCTTTCTGATTTGGCATATGGTTTAAATAACTGGAACCATAGGGAAAGGATCGATTAGGACATGGGAAGATTCCTAAAAACAGCTCTCGATGCATTGAAAGTTTTCATCCTGTTTACCGGTTTTACCGCTCTGTTCTATTATGCTATGATATGGGTGAATCAAGAGTATGAAAACTATCATCGGTACGATAAACCGGAAGGCTCCGCTGTAAAAGTTATTGAAATGGATCAGGATGAAAAAGGCGGATGGTTCGACCGGTTGATCTTTTTTTACCAAAACGGGGAGTAGATCAAGAGTGAAAGATCAAATAAAGGATTTCATCCACTACGTCATGGTAGAGAGAGGGCTTTCCCAAAACACGGTGGTATCCTATGAACGTGACTTGAAAAGCTATTCTCTCTATTTAACAGAAACCCTTCATGTTACAGATTGGAATCACGTAACCCGCATACATATTATCCAATATTTAAAGCACTTGAAGGACTCGGGGAAATCCGGCAAGACATCGGCGCGGCATTTGGCATCGATTCGCTCTTTTCACCAATTTCTGCTCAGGGAAAAGGTGACGGACAAGGATCCTTCCGTTCATATCGAAACACAAAAGACCGAACGGGCGCTTCCGAAGGTGCTCGCTCTCAATGAGGTCGAGCGATTATTGGACACGCCTAAGCTGACAAGCCCTTTCGGCTATCGGGATAAAGCGATGCTAGAGCTGCTTTATGCGACAGGCATACGAGTCAGTGAGATGATTGAATTGAAAACGGCAGATGTTCATTTATCCATGGGTTTTGTCCGCTGCTTCGGGAAAGGAAGAAAAGAACGGATTGTGCCAATCGGAGAAGCCGCCGCTTCCGCTATTGAGGAATATATGACAAAAGCCAGGGGAAAACTGTTAAAGAACAATGTGTCTGACGCTCTCTTTTTAAATCATCACGGCAAACAGATCAGCCGCCAGGGATTTTGGAAAAACCTGAAGAAAATCGCGCTGGAAGCTGGGATCAAAAAAGAGCTGACCCCGCATACCCTCAGGCATTCCTTTGCGACCCATCTGCTTGAGAACGGTGCTGATCTTAGAGCGGTGCAGGAAATGCTCGGCCATGCGGATATATCCACGACGCAAATTTATACGCATGTGACGAAAACAAGGCTGAAGGATGTGTACAAGCAATTTCATCCGCGCGCCTAGCCGCAGGTGGCTGCGGCTTTTTTGTTTAGGGCGACAGAAAATATTGAAGTTTCTCATTATTTCCGAATGCATTGTCAACGGGAATGAAAACGGTTTATACTTGAGTTGTCTGACCTCTTAGCGATACAATAGACGTATAGAAAAAAAGGAGGCTTTCAGGAGATGCCTGCATACAAATATAATCGTGTGTTTTTAATTGTGATGGACTCAGTCGGAATCGGCGAAGCGCCGGATGCCGCTGACTTTAATGACGAAGGCGCCAATACGCTTGGGCATATTGCCGAGCATATGAATGGATTACATATGCCGAATATGGCAAAACTCGGTCTTGGTTTCATCGGAGATATCAAAGGTGTAGAAAAAACAGAACATCCGCTTGCGTATTTTGGAAAAATGCAAGAAGCGTCTAACGGTAAAGATACCATGACTGGCCATTGGGAGATCATGGGCTTGTATATTGATAAACCGTTTAAAGTGTTCCCGGGAGGCTTTCCTGATGAACTGCTTCAGGAGCTGGAAAAGAGATCCGGACGCAAAATTATCGGAAATAAGCCGGCTTCCGGCACAGCGATTTTGGATGAACTTGGCCAGGAGCACATGGAGACAGGGGCTTTAATTGTATACACATCTGCTGACTCTGTTCTGCAAATTGCCGCTCACGAAGAGGTTGTGCCGCTTGAAGAGCTGTACCGCATTTGTGAAACGGCGAGAGAGCTGACGCTTGATCCGAAGTATATGGTAGGCCGCATTATCGCACGGCCGTTCGTCGGAGAGCCGGGACAATTTAAACGGACACCAAACCGTCATGACTATGCGCTTAAGCCGTTTGACCGCACTGTCATGAATGAATTGAAAGACAGCGGCTTAGATGTGATCTCAATCGGAAAAATCTCTGATATTTATGACGGAGAAGGCATTACATCTTCACGGAGAACAGTTTCCAATATGGACGGAATGGACAAGGTGATCGATACGCTGGGAGAAGACTTTACTGGTCTGAGCTTTGCGAACCTTGTTGATTTTGACGCTTTATTCGGACATCGCCGTGACCCAGAGGGCTACGGGCGTGCGCTTGAAGAATTTGATGCACGTCTTCCGGAAGTGTTTGAGAAAATGAAAGAAGACGATCTGTTAATCATTACAGCTGACCACGGCAATGATCCGATTCATCACGGGACAGACCATACACGCGAGTACGTGCCGATTCTTGCTTACAGCAAAAAACATAAGAAAGCGCAAATGCTGCCGCTTGCAGATACATTTGCTGATATCGGTGCAACGATCGCTGATAATTTCCAAACGAATAAACCGAAATACGGGAAAAGCTTTTTATCTTTATTACAATAGGGGGACTGTTTCTTGAAAGACAGAATCGAACGCGCAGCCGCTTTTATTAAGAAAAACCTGCCGGAATCTCCGAAGATCGGCCTTATTTTAGGCTCAGGTCTTGGTATTTTGGCGGATGAAATCGAAAATCCGGTCAAGCTGAAATATGAAGACATACCTGAATTCCCGGTATCCACTGTTGAGGGACATGCTGGCCAGCTTGTGCTTGGCACCCTTGAAGGAGTTTCCGTCATAGCTATGCAGGGCCGTTTTCATTTTTATGAAGGCTATTCAATGGAGAAAGTCACTTTCCCTGTACGCGTGATGAAAGCGCTCGGCGTGGAAGCATTGATCGTGACAAATGCCGCTGGCGGTGTCAATACTGAATTCCGTGCGGGAGACTTAATGATCATTACTGACCATATCAACTTTATGGGAACAAACCCGCTGATCGGGCCAAATGAAGCCGATTTCGGCGCCAGATTTCCAGATATGTCTTCAGCCTATGACAAAGACCTTTCTAGCTTGGCTGAAAAAATTGCGAAAGACCTTAACATTCCAATTCAAAAAGGCGTGTATACCGCTGTGACAGGACCATCTTACGAAACACCGGCAGAAGTCCGTTTCTTAAGAACAATGGGTTCTGACGCAGTCGGCATGTCTACTGTTCCGGAAGTCATTGTGGCGAATCATGCAGGAATGCGTGTCCTTGGCATTTCCTGCATCTCTAACGCGGCAGCCGGAATTCTGGATCAGCCTTTAAGTCACGATGAAGTAATGGAAGTGACGGAAAAAGTAAAAGCAGGATTCTTGCAGCTTGTAAAAGCAGTCGTCGCTCAGTACGAATAAAAATGGAGTGATAGCAAGATCAAAAGACAGCTGTGTCTGATATGACGCAGCTGTCTTTTTTTATGCCCAAAAAAGATACGAAACATTTTCCATCAGTGGCGTATAAAACCATCCGGCTTGGAAAAAATAAAAAGGATTATGAAATGGAGGGCTTTTGAGATGAAACGTCTTTTATCCACTTTGTTGATTGGTATAATGCTACTTACATTTGCACCGTCTGCATTTGCAAAACAAGACGGAAAAGGCACATCGGAGCTTGCTCATGAAGCGAAGTCTGCGGTGCTGATAGAACGTGACACGGGAAAAGTGCTTTACAACAAGAACAGTAATGAGAGACTGGCGCCTGCAAGCATGACGAAAATTATGACGATGCTTTTAATTATGGAAGCTTTAGATGAAGGCAAAATCAAAATGAGTGATAAGGTCCGTACGAGCGAGCACGCGGCTTCAATGGGCGGCTCGCAGATTTTCCTTGAACCCGGTGAGGAAATGACTGTCAAAGAAATGCTGAAAGGCATCGCAATCGCATCGGGAAATGACGCTTCCGTTGCGATGGCTGAATTCATTTCCGGCTCTGAAGAAGAATTTGTGAAGAAAATGAACAAAAAAGCAAAAGAGCTGGGCTTGAAAAATACATCCTTCAAAAACCCGACCGGACTGACCGAGGAAGGACACTACAGCTCTGCGTATGACATGGCAATCATGGCTAAGGAATTATTGAAATACGAATCAATAACGAAGTTTACCGGCACGTATGAAGACTATTTGCGCGAAAATACAGATAAAAAGTTTTGGCTTGTCAATACGAATCGGCTTATCAAATTTTATCCTGGCGTAGACGGTGTAAAAACAGGCTATACAGGAGAGGCCAAATATTGTCTGACAGCTTCAGCTAAAAAAGGAAACATGCGGGCCATTGCGGTTGTGTTCGGAGCGAGCACACCTAAAGATAGAAACGCGCAAGTGACAAAGATGCTTGATTTCGCTTTTAGTCAATATGAAACACATCCTTTATATAAACGAAATGAAATAGTAGCAAAAGTAAAGGTCAAAAAAGGCAAACAAAAATTTATCGAACTCACTACTTCTGAGCCGATTTCAATATTGACGAAAAAAGGCGAGGATATGAAAAATGTGAAAAAAGAAATCAAATTGAATGACAATGTAAGTGCTCCTGTTCAAAAAGGCCAAGAGCTTGGGACACTCGTTCTGAAAAAGGATGGAGAAGTGCTCGCTGAAAGTCCTGTTGCTGCTAAAGAAGATATGAAGAAAGCCGGGTTCATAACATTCTTGAAGCGGACGATGGGAGACTGGACAAAATTTAAATAATTATGCCGAATGATCACTAGTTTTGTCACGGTGAAGGAATTCA
Source organism: Bacillus sp. LR_5 (assembly GCF_042709275.1). Classification (NCBI taxonomy): domain Bacteria; kingdom Bacillati; phylum Bacillota; class Bacilli; order Caryophanales; family Bacillaceae; genus Bacillus; species Bacillus sp. LR_5. The sequence continues at coordinate 7,530 of NZ_JAVAXX010000053.1, forward strand.
TTCCGTCGAAATCGAAACACTCATTATCCGATCATATCAAGGAGGAATGAGCATGAGCCTTGGAATTGACATGCATGTCAAAGAATCTGTGCTTTGTATTCGATTAACAGGCGAACTCGATCACCATACGGCTGAAACCCTGAAACAAAAAGTGACTCAATCATTGGAGAAGGATGATATTCGCCATATCGTGCTGAATCTGGAGGACCTTTCCTTTATGGACAGCTCGGGGCTTGGCGTCATTTTAGGAAGATACAAGCAAATTAAGCAAATTGGCGGGGAAATGGTCGTTTGCGCTATCTCACCTGCGGTGAAGCGGCTGTTTGATATGTCGGGTCTGTTTAAAATTATCCGTTTTGAACAATCTGAGCAGCAGGCGCTGCTGACGCTGGGGGTGGCATCATGAAAAACGAAATGCATCTTGAATTTTCTGCCCTCAGCCAGAATGAATCGTTCGCCCGTGTCACAGTTGCTTCGTTTATTGCCCAGCTTGACCCGACAATGGACGAACTGACCGAAATCAAAACAGTCGTGTCAGAGGCTGTGACGAATGCTATTATCCATGGATATGAAGAGAACTGTGACGGAAAAGTTTACATTTCAGTGACGCTGGAAGATCATGTCGTATATATGACCATTCGTGATGAAGGCAGGGGCATTACAGATCTTGAAGAAGCCCGCCAGCCTTTATTCACGACTAAGCCTGAGCTTGAGCGTTCTGGAATGGGCTTTACTATTATGGAGAATTTCATGGATGATGTCAGTATCGATTCATCACCTGAGATGGGCACAACGATTCGCTTAACAAAGCACTTATCAAAAAGCAAAGCGCTTTGTAATTAAGGAGATTTGTTATGGATGTGGAGGTTAAGAAAAACGGCAAAAACGCTCAGCTGAAGGATCATGAAGTAAAGGAATTAATCAAACAAAGCCAAGATGGCGACCAGCAGGCAAGAGACCTCCTCATAGAAAAAAACATGCGTCTTGTTTGGTCTGTCGTACAGCGGTTTTTAAACAGAGGATACGAGCCTGACGATCTCTTTCAGATCGGCTGCATCGGGCTGTTAAAATCTGTGGACAAATTTGATTTAACCTATGATGTGCGTTTTTCAACGTATGCAGTGCCAATGATTATCGGTGAAATCCAGCGTTTTATTCGTGATGACGGAACCGTAAAGGTGTCAAGGTCATTAAAAGAGCTCGGAAACAAAATCCGGCGCGCGAAGGATGAGCTTTCAAAAACACTAGGCAGAGTGCCGACGGTGCAGGAGATCGCCGATCATTTGGAAATTGAAGCAGAAGATGTCGTACTCGCCCAAGAGGCGGTAAGGGCTCCGTCTTCGATTCACGAAACCGTTTATGAGAATGACGGAGATCCGATTACCCTGCTTGATCAAATCGCTGACAACTCAGAAGAAAAATGGTTTGAGAAGATTGCGCTGAAAGAAGCGATCAGCGATTTGGAGGAAAGGGAAAAACTAATCGTCTATCTCAGATATTATAAAGACCAGACGCAGTCCGAGGTGGCTGAGCGGCTTGGGATCTCTCAAGTTCAGGTTTCCAGGCTTGAAAAGAAAATATTAAAACAGATCAAGGTTCAAATGGATCATACGGATAGCTAGTCTGCAATGCAGGCTAGCTTTTTTGTGTGCAAAAGCATGGTAATTTATGGTCTTTTCGAGCAGATGAATGAGAACAAAATCGAACCACATACTACATATATAACCACCGAAAGATGGTGATCAATGATGGAACGACGTATATTTATCCGACTTCGCCACAGGGTGCTGGCCCATCCGGGAGATATCATCACGGTTGGAGATGCCGCGCAAATTGAAGGACAGCTTCAGCTGAAAAAAAAACTGTCGGCTATGCCGCTTTATCAGGTGAGCGAAAAAGATAAAAATATTGTAATTCTGGATATCATACAAGTCCTCAAAGCCATTCATTTACAAGATCCGACACTTGATGTTCAAACGGTAGGAGGAGCAGAAACCATTGTTGAAATTCAGTATCGGAAACGGCAGTTATCAACGGTTCTGTTTATCGGTGTCTGGCTGCTTCTGTTTATCGGATCGTGTCTTGCCATTATGAACTTTCATGAGGATGTAAGCATGAGAGATGTTCATATCGCACTATATGAAATCATAACCGGAGAGAGAAATGACTATCCATATTTGCTTCAAATCCCATACAGCATCGGTTTGGGACTGGGGATGATTGTGTTTTTTAACCACATATTTAAAAAGCGCCTTAATGAAGAGCCCAGCCCGTTGGAGGTTGAGATGTTTAACTACCAGCTTGATCTCGACCAATATGTGGCCATGCATGAGAATCAAGAAACAATAAAGGACTTGCATGATCGTTAGTATATTGTTCATTATTTTTGTCGGGCTCGGCGGAGGCATCACGGTAGGGGCTGGCTTCGTTGCTTTTTTAACCGTAATGGGAATCATTCCGCGGCTGATGCAGCTCACCAAAACGATGAGATTTGTTCAAGCTTATGAAGCGGCTGTTATTCTTGGCGCGGTATGCGGGGGATGGGAGACGCTTCATATGAACCATCTTTTTTTAACAAAATGGATTGCCGTGCCGGTCGGGCTGCTGGCAGGTTTGTTTGTCGGGATGCTTGCAGCTGCCCTTACAGAGGTTTTAAATGTCTTGCCGATTTTAGCAAAACGAATCGGACTCAGAAGTAAAATCATTATTCTCTTAATGGCCATCGTGATTGGGAAAATCGCGGGATCTTTATTTCACTGGCTGTATTTTATTGATCATTCATAAGGAGGTTTCAAGATGACAAACATAAAAGAAAACTACAAATCAAAAGTGAAAACATATCAGCCTAAGCCGCCTTACGTCTGGAACTGTGTAAAAGCCTTTCTGGTAGGCGGTCTGATCTGTGCGATCGGGCAAGGTCTGCAGAATTTTTATATCCATTTTTTTGATTTTAATGAAAAAACAGCGGGAAATCCAACGGCGGCAACACTGATATTAATTTCAGCCCTGCTGACCGGGTTCGGTATCTATGACAGAATCGGACAGTTTGCAGGCGCCGGTTCAGCTGTACCGGTCACAGGTTTCGCCAACAGCATGGCAAGCGCGGCTCTTGAATATAAAAGCGAAGGGTTTGTGCTCGGAGTAGCGACAAATATGTTTAAACTGGCGGGAAATGTCATCGTTTTTGGTGTTGTGGCTGCTTACATCGTCGGAATGATTCGGTTTGCTTTTGAGAAACTGATGTCATAGGAGGAGAAGAAAATGAAATTAACAGGAAAGCAAACCTGGGTATTTGAACATCCCTTATTTGTCAACTCGGCGGGAACGGCAGCCGGACCAAAGGAAAAAGACGGGCCGCTCGGCTCTTTATATGATAAAACCTATGACGAGATGCACTGTAATCAAAAAAGCTGGGAAATGGCTGAACGCCAGTTAATGGAAGATGCTATTACTTCAGCGCTTCAAAAAAATAATCTGACAAAAGATGATATTGATCTATTGCTGGCAGGCGACTTGCTGAATCAAAACGTGACGGCCAACTATGTGGCAAGACACTTGAACATTCCGTTTCTTTGTATGTTTGGCGCCTGTTCAACATCAATGGAAACAGTGGCTGTCGCATCAGCCCTAGTTGACGGCGGGTTTGCGAAGAGGGCGCTCGCTGCCACCAGCAGTCATAATGCCACAGCGGAAAGACAGTTTCGTTATCCCACAGAATACGGAGGCCAAAAACCGGACACTGCCACCTCTACTGTCACCGGAAGCGGAGCAGTTGTCATCAGCCAGACACCGGGTGATATCCAAATCACAAGCGCGACTGTCGGAAAGGTTTCTGACTTAGGAATTACAGATCCGTTTGATATGGGATCGGCCATGGCTCCGGCTGCAGCTGATACGATTAAGCAGCACTTTAAAGACCTCAACCGGACAGCGGATGACTATGATCTGATCCTGACAGGTGACCTATCCGGCGTCGGATCTCCCATCGTAAAAGACATCTTAAAAGAAGATGGCTATCCGGTCGGCACAAAGCATGATGATTGCGGGCTTCTGGTTTATACGCCGGATCAGCAGGTCTTTGCCGGAGGGAGCGGCTGCGCATGTTCAGCGGTCGTTACTTACTCTCACATTTTTAAGCAGCTGAGAGAAGGAAAATTAAACCGTGTATTTGTCGTGGCGACCGGGGCGCTGTTAAGCCCGACAATGGTCCAGCAAAAAGAAACCATCCCGACCATCGCCCACGGGGTTGTATTTGAGCGTGCAGGAGGTGCATCTTAACATGGACTACCTTTTGGCTTTTGTATGCGGCGGGGCCATTTGTATTGTTGGCCAGCTGCTGTTAGACGTATTTAAATTGACGCCAGCCCACGTCATGACGTCCTTTGTCGTTATAGGGGCGATTTTAGATGGTTTCGGGATTTACGATAAATTTATTGAATTTGCCGGAGGAGGCGCCACTGTTCCGATCGTCAGCTTTGGCCACAGTCTTCTGCATGGTGCCATGCATCAGGCGCATATACACGGATTTATCGGGATCGGCATGGGGATTTTTGAGCTGACATCTGCCGGTATCTCAGCCGCCATTCTCTTCGCCTTTCTCGTAGCTGTTATTTTCAAACCGAAAGGATAATGTCAACATGACGACAAAGCGAAAGGTCATACTGGTAACAGACGGGGACGTGTATGCCGCTAAAACAATTGAATACGCCGCAAGCCAAGTGGGAGGCCGATGTATTTCACAATCAAAAGGCAACCCTTCCATCCGCAGCGGCGCGGAGCTTGTCAAGCTGATCACCTCTGCACCGTATGATCCTGTCTTTGTCATGTTTGACGACTCAGGCCTTCAAGGAGAGGGTCCGGGAGAAGCCGCTCTTACCTATGTCGCCACCCATCCGTCAATTGAAGTGCTCGGTGTGATTGCGGTCGCGTCAAAAACACATCAGGCTGAATGGACCAGAGTTGATGTAAGCATTGACCGCAATGGAGAAATAACAGAATACGGCGTGGATAAAGTCGGAGAAAGGGAATTTGATGAACACAGAATGAGCGGAGATACTGTCTATTGCCTTGATAAACTTGATCTCCCGCTTATTGTCGGCATCGGGGATATCGGCAAAATGGGCAGAAAAGACGATATCTCAAAAGGGTCGCCAATCACCATGAAAGCGGTCGAGTTTATTTTAGAAAGGAGCGGGTATCATGCCGGACCAAAAGGAAGAGAAAATCCGGGTTTATCGAGATCCAGCCAAAAATGAAGCGTATTTTAAAAATCGGGTCGGAATGGGAATTAGCTATGATGTGGGGGTTCGCAAGCTTAATATCTTAGACAAGGAAATACAGCTTTACTATCTGAATGGATTATCCGACACCGCTTATATCATTCATTTAATGAGAGAACTTGTTTTCATTAACAATCGGGATGAGGATCCAGATAATCTGGTTGATATTGTCGAAAACAGGCTTCTTAATGCCCAGGTTGAAAAAGTAAAAACGCTGGATGAAACAACTGACCAAGTGCTGTCCGGATTAGTTGCAGTCATTGTTGAAGGCGCAGGCTTCGCATTTATTATTGATGTCAGAAGCTATCCGGGCAGAAATCCGGAAGAGCCTGATACAGAAAAGGTGGTCAGGGGAGCCAGAGACGGATTTGTTGAGAACATCGTTGTCAATACGGCGCTTCTCAGACGGCGGATCAGAGACGAACGTCTTCGCATCAAGATGACAAAGGTTGGCGAGCGATCAAAAACGGACCTGAGTATTTGTTATATAGAAGATATTGCAGATCCGGATCTGGTTGACATCGTGGAAAAAGAAATTGCTGCCATTGATGTTGACGGATTAACAATGGCAGACAAAACAGTAGAGGAATTTATCATTAAACAAAGCTACAACCCGTACCCGCTCGTCCGCTATACAGAAAGGCCGGATGTGGCGGCTAATCATGTACTTGAAGGCCATGTCATCATTATGGTTGATACATCACCGAGTGTGATTATCACCCCGACGACTTTGTTCCACCATGTTCAGCATGCTGAAGAATACAGGCAGGCGCCTGCAGTCGGCACTTTTTTAAGATGGGTAAGATTCTTCGGTATCATTGCATCCACTATATTTCTTCCGATTTGGTTTCTCTTTGTCCTGCAGCCGGACCTGCTTCCCGATAATATGGAATTTATTGGTTTGAATAAGAATACGCATATTCCGATCATCCTGCAGATATTCTTAGCTGATTTAGGGGTCGAGTTTCTCAGAATGGCTGCCATTCATACCCCGACAGCTTTATCCACGGCGATGGGTATCATTGCCGCTGTGCTGATCGGACAAATTGCCATTGAGGTCGGCCTGTTTTCGCCAGAGGTTATTCTTTACGTTTCACTTGCAGCAATTGGAACCTTTGCCACGCCTAGTTATGAATTAAGTTTGGCAAACAAAATGGGCCGTCTCACTCTCATGATACTCGTTGCTATATTTCATGTAAAAGGGCTCGTTATCGGATTTACAGTGTTAATTATTGCCATGGCCAGCATCAAATCTCTCCAGACACCGTACTTGTGGCCGCTGATTCCCTTTAACGGCAAGGCGCTGTGGCAGGTGCTGATCCGTACAGCGAAACCTGGTGCAAAAGTAAGACCAAGTATCGTTCACCCAAGAAATCGCTTAAGACAGCCTACCAATTCATAATCGCATTGAAACTGCCTGAAGAGTATGATAATGTATGTCTTAATTATGAAGGGACAGTCCATAAAACTGTCCTTTTCACCCATAAGCGGAGAAAGAGGGAATGACATTGTTCTTACATGGCACAAGCAGACAAAATCAACATGGGCATTTAGAAATCGGAGGTGTGGACGCTCTCTATTTAGCAGAAAAATATGGCACACCTCTTTACGTATATGATGTGGCTTTAATACGTGAGCGTGCTAAAAGCTTTAAGCAGGCATTTATTACTGCAGGGCTGAAAGCACAGGTGGCATATGCGAGCAAAGCGTTCTCATCAGTTGCAATGATTCAGCTCGCTGAGGAAGAGGGACTTTCTTTAGATGTTGTGTCCGGGGGAGAGCTTTATACAGCTGTTGCCGCAGGCTTTCCGGCAGAACGCATTCACTTTCATGGGAATAACAAGAGCAGGGAAGAACTGCGGATGGCACTTGAGCATCGCATCGGCTGCATTGTGGTGGATAATTTCTATGAAATTTCGCTTTTGGAAGACCTATGTGAAGAAACGGGACATTCCATCGATGTTCTTCTTCGGATCACACCCGGAGTAGAAGCGCATACGCATGACTACATTACAACTGGTCAGGAAGATTCAAAGTTCGGTTTCGACCTTCATAACGGACAAACTGAACGGGCGATTGAGCAAGTATTGCAATCAGAACACATTCAGCTGCTCGGTGTCCATTGCCATATCGGTTCGCAAATTTTTGATACGGCCGGTTTTGTGTTAGCCGCGGAAAAAATCTTCAAAAAACTGGACGAGTGGAGAGAATCATATTCGTTTGTATCCAAGGTATTGAATCTTGGAGGAGGTTTTGGCATCCGTTATACGGAAGACGATGAACCGCTCCACGCAACTGAATACGTTGAAAAAATTATCGAAGCTGTGAAAGAAAATGCTGCCCGTTACGGTTTTAACATTCCGGAAATTTGGATCGAACCGGGACGCTCTCTCGTGGGAGACGCGGGCACAACCCTTTATACGGTTGGTTCTCAAAAAGAAGTGCCGGGCGTCCGCCAGTATGTAGCTGTAGACGGAGGCATGAACGACAATATTCGTCCTGCACTTTATCAGGCTAAGTATGAAGCTGCGACAGCCAACCGTATCGGAGAAGCGCATGACAAAACGGTTTCGATTGCCGGAAAGTGCTGTGAAAGCGGCGATATGCTGATTTGGGATATTGACCTGCCGGAAGTAAAAGAAGGCGATCTTCTTGCTGTTTTTTGTACAGGCGCTTACGGATACAGCATGGCCAACAATTACAATCGAATTCCGAGACCTGCCGTTGTATTTGTAGAAAATGGCGAGGATCACTTAGTCGTGAAGCGAGAAACATACGAGGATATTGTGAAACTTGACCTGCCCTTTAAAACGAGTGTAAAGCAATAAAAAAGCGCCGATTTCTCGGCGCTTTTTCTTATTTGAATATAGAAACAATCGCATTCCAGATAGATACGAAGAAATCAATGACTTTCTGGATGAAGTTTTTGCCCTCATCTGATTCTATGAATTTCGTAATCTTATCTTTCGCTTTATCAAGCTGGTCACCGACCTGTCCCCAGTCGATGTCAACATTTTTCATTTTATTGAATAGGGAGACAAGCTGATCTTTTTGGCTGTCTGTAAGTGTGACGTTTAAATCAGAAGCTGCATCGTCCACTTGTTTTTCAATGTCAGCTTTATTGTCAGGCACACCGTTTTTAGCAAACTCTTCTTTGATTTTTGCAATCAGCGCAGCTGCATTTTCGTTACCGATTTTGTCTCCAAGCTCTGATGTCGTAACAAGCTCTTGGTTGGCTACTTGCTTAACATCTTCCGAGATCGCTTCATCAGAAGAAACTTCATACGCCTTAATCAATCCAGTTAAAGCCGCAGTCCCGGATACTTCAAACGGTGCTGTAACATACACCTTCGCATCTTTAACACCGGCAGTCATCAGCGCATTCAGGTACATTTCATCTGTAATGCCGCTGATATTATGTGTTTCAACATTCAGTCCAGAGCCTTTTTTGGCAATGGTTATCGATGATGAAGAAATCGCTCTTGATCCGATTTGAGCGCTCGATATATATTTTCCTAAATATTCATGTTCTTCCTTATTGGTCACAGTTACCGTTGTGGCATTATCAGGGACATTCATTTCATCAAGCACTTTTTGTTTATCAGATTCTGATAAATCAGCACCTAGTGTTACAATGACATCTCCAACTGCGGCATCCGCGAGACTGACTTTCGGAATCGTCAGCAGCAAAACGGCCGCCGCCAGCATTCCAATCCATATTTTTTTCAAAGCAGTTTGACCTCCTTCAATTTCACAAGCAGCTGGATAGAGCTGCTTTGCGAGGACCTGAATCATGATGAAAATACAGTTCCGTTAGGTTAGACGGAGATAAAGAGATCCAGGTTTCATTTTTATTTTTTGTAAAGCCGGGAGATTCGTTTTCCCCCGAAAGGTGTGGTATAATAGCCGCGACAAGGAGAGACAGGCTATAACCTATCATACATAATCTCCTTTGAAAATTAAAATAAAGAAAGTAGGCATACAATTGAAAACAGGTTACTTTTTATTAGAAGACGGCAACAAAATTGAATTTGAACTTTATCCTGAAGCTGCACCGGGTACTGTCGCAAACTTTGAAAAGCTTGCGAACGAAGGCTTTTATGACGGGCTTACATTCCACCGAGTGATTCCAGGCTTCGTGAGCCAAGGCGGCTGCCCTCACGGAACTGGCACAGGCGGTCCGGGATACACAATCAAATGTGAAACAGAAGGAAACCCGCATACACATGAAGCGGGCGCACTTTCTATGGCACACGCTGGAAAAGACACTGGCGGCAGCCAATTTTTCATCGTCCATGAGCCGCAGCCTCATTTGAACGGTGTTCACACTGTATTCGGTAAAGTAACAAGCGGATTAGAATTCGCGAAAAACATGTCTAATGGCGACGTCATGAAAGAAGTTCGTGTAGAAGGCTAATAGGCAGGCAGAAGGCTTTCCCATCTCGGGGAAGCTTTTTTATTTGCAAAAAATGATCCAATAGAAAACCGCCTGAGTGCTAGAGGCGGTGAACAAAAAGACATTTATCCGGTTAAAGAGGAGAGTTTTGTCTCACTTAAAAGCAGACAGGAATTACAATATTTTAGTCACATTCTGATCGGAAAATTGACTGTTAATCATTTTGGATTGGCTTACAAAATTGTTTTCAATGACAATTCCCGTATTCGAGCCGCCGGAACCAAACACAGATTTGGACACAGTTAATGGACTGATCGTAAAAGCACCGCCTACGTTTACTACACTGTTCCCGGAAACGTTGTTTATATTAATAGGATAATCAATCATTTACGGAGTCTCCTTTCAAATTCACTATTTTTTATATGTATTATTGCTAGAGTCAATAAGCGTAAACTTATTGGTAAAAATACTTATCTTTTATATGATGTCGCGAAAAGGGGTAGATTCTTCAATCATTGCATCTTTTTTAGCCAGTCACGTCAAGTCAAGCAGGCAGAATTGGCTTTTATTTCTGTGGACTTCATATATAAAATTAAGAAAACTTTAAAGTTACATGGTTCATTGAAAATGGGATTTTGTAGTAAAATGAATCAAAACAAACGTGATGTTATGAAAAGGAGCTTGGCGTTATGAACAACAAAGGCTGTATAAAATGCGGAAGTACTGAAGCGGGACAAAAAGAAATAGCCACAACCGGTACGGGATTATCGAAGTTGTTTGATGTGCAGCACAACCGTTTTCTTGTGGTGTACTGTAAGAATTGCGGATATTCAGAGTTTTATAATAAAGAATCTTCAACCGCCGGCAATATATTGGATTTGTTTTTTGGAGGCTGATCCATGTTTTCGGGCTTCAATGATTTTAAACATATCATGAAAGCAAAACGGGATGCCGGTTATGTCACCTGTGAAATAGGCTGCCGCAAACATTCCAGTAACCTTCTTGACGTGAATCATTTTGTCAAGCGCCATGGGTATCATGGACTGGGCGATCAATGGAATGCAGTAGATGAACAGACTGCCCGTAACCTCATGAGTTATATACGATCTAAAGATTTAGCATACGAGTACTCTCTTTCTTCCGAGCCCATCGCTTCTGAACTATGCGATTATTTCTTACGTTATTTTTCGGATGATCCTGTGTATGATACGAATGCTGATGTCGATGTTCAGCCCGATTATGTTGAACTAATCAGCTGGAGTCCAATTTCCCAAGCGACATTTGATGCAGGACTGGTTGTGATCGACAAGAAAAAGATAGGCATGATTTGGGCAGAAGATGAAGATGAACAGATTGTAAAATCACTTCAATGGTCCTGATGGGATTTCTTTTTGATTCGTGATAACATAAATTGAAGATCGTTGTTTATTGGAGGAAATCAGTTGAAATCAGAAAATGTTTCGAAGAAAAAAACAATGTTAGAATGGGCAAAAGCAATTGTGATTGCTGTCGTCCTCGCTCTGCTCATCCGCAATTTTATTTTTGCGCCGTATGTCGTTGATGGAGACTCTATGTATCCTACACTTCATGACCGTGAAAGGGTTTTTGTCAATATGACAGTCAAATACATCGGCGAGTTTGATAGAGGAGACATCGTCGTATTAAACGGGGATGATGTTCACTATGTCAAACGGATTATCGGCCTGCCTGGAGATACGGTTGAAATGAAGAACGACCAGCTTTATATCAACGGGAAAAAGGTGCCCGAGCCTTATTTGGCAGCCAATAAAAAGAGAGCGAAGCAGGACGGTTATGACCATTTGACCGATGATTTCGGCCCGGTTAAAGTGCCTGATGACAAGTATTTTGTGATGGGTGACAACCGGCGGAACTCAATGGACAGCCGAAACGGGCTTGGCCTCTTCACGAAAAAACAAATTGCGGGCAAGTCTAAGTTTGTTTTCTTCCCGTTTAACGAAATGCGCAAAACAAATTAGGATCAAGCAGCTTCCTGAACAGGAGGCTGCTTTTTTTATTTCTTTTTTCGTTCATCCCCCAAAACCAGAACATAAATTCGTATAACTATAGAAAAGAATTTTTTGCAGAAATGTGAAACATATTCCCGTTATGCATCGTTATATTAATAATTTACGAGACTTTACGGTTTTTTATTCATGAAAAAAAGGAATAACTCATATGAATGAATAGATTCATATTGGCTGGAGGTTTAAAAATGGGAAGAATAAAAACCAAGATTACCATTCTGTTAGTGCTTTTGCTTTTACTTGCAGGCGGTTATATGTACATAAATGATGTTGAGCTGAAGGATGTTCCGACAGCAATTGGACAAACCTTGTCCTCGGAAGAAGAGGAATACACCATCCAGGAATATAAAGTGACGGAAATTGATGGCTCAGAGTATCATGGCGAAGCAGAAAACGGCACGAAAATCATCTTCAACGGAAAAAAATTAAATCAGGATTTGTCTGATATAAAAGAAGGCGACAAGATTAAGGCATACTTCAGCAAATCAAAGCGGATCGATGGTTTAATCAAGGTTGCCAAAGTGAATGATTAACAAAACATCACCTTTCGGATCGAAGGGTGATGTTTTGTTTTTCTCAAATTGTAAGTTTATTTCATTGCGTACTTTAAAAAGGATCGCTATAATAGCCAATAAGGACAAATGAATAAAGATTGTATCCTTCGGGGCAGGGTGGAAATCCCGACCGGCGGTAGTAAAGCGAATTCGCTTTAGAGCCCGTGACCCGTGTGCATAAGCGTGCGGTGGATTCAGTTTAAGCTGAAGCCGACAGTGAAAGTCTGGATGGGAGAAGGATGATGAGCCGCTATGCAATTGTATCAAAAATGCATAGTGTTATTTCCTATTGCGTAAAATACCTAAAGCCCCGGATTTTTCATAAATTCGGGGCTTTTTTGACGGTAAATAACAAAAGAGGGGAGGGAAACAAATGGAAGAGTATTATATGAAGCTGGCATTAGATCTTGCGAAGCAGGGCGAAGGACAGACCGAATCCAATCCGCTCGTCGGCGCTGTTGTGGTAAAGGACGGACAAATTGTCGGAATGGGCGCCCATTTAAAATATGGCGAAGCTCATGCAGAAGTTCATGCCATCCATATGGCCGGATCCCATGCAAAGGGTGCGGATATTTACGTTACACTCGAACCGTGCAGCCATTACGGAAAAACACCGCCATGTGCAGAACTGATTATCAACTCTGGCATCAAAAGAGTGTTCGTGGCGATGAGAGATCCTAACCCGCTTGTGGCCGGAAGAGGGATCAGCATGATTGAAAAAGCCGGTATTGCAGTAGAGGAAGGCATCCTGGCTGACCAAGCGGAGAAGCTGAATGAAAAATTTCTGCACTTCATGAGGACAGGCCTTCCTTACGTCACACTAAAAGCTGCCGCAAGCCTTGACGGAAAGACAGCTACCAGCACGGGCGACAGCAAATGGATCACGTCAGAGGCTGCAAGACAGGATGCTCAGCAATACAGGAAAACACACCAAAGCATTTTAGTCGGAGTTGGCACTGTGATAGCTGACAATCCGAGTTTAACTTGCAGGCTGCCGGATGTGACAAAACAGCCGGTTCGGGTGATACTTGATACCGCACTCTCGATTCCTGAGGACACTCAAGTGATTTGCGATCAAGCAGCGCCGACATGGATTTTTACAACAACGCGCGCAGACGAGGAAAAGAAAAAACGGCTTTTAGCTTTAGGTGTGAACATATTTACGCTTGAAACTGAGCGCATTCAAGTTCCCGATGTTTTGAAAATCCTTGCGGAAGAAGGCATCATGTCGGTGTACGTGGAAGGCGGTTCAGCTGTTCACGGAAGCTTTGTCAAAGAAGGCTGTTTTCAAGAAATCATCTTCTATTTTGCCCCTAAACTAATCGGAGGAACGCATGCTCCCAGCTTAATCTCCGGTGAAGGTTTTCAATCAATGAAAGATGTCCCCTTATTACAATTCACTGATATAACACAAATCGGCCGTGATATCAAACTGACGGCAAAACCGATAAACGAGTAGGATGGTGACCATGTTTACAGGAATTATTGAAGAAACAGGCACAATCGAATCCATGAAAAAAGCAGGGCATTCAATGGCCTTAACAATCAATTGCTCAAAGATTTTAGAGGATGTTCATCTGGGCGATAGCATTGCAGTGAACGGCATTTGTCTGACTGTCACTGATTTTACAAAAAATCAATTCACAGTGGATGTTATGCCTGAAACAGTCAAAGCTACGTCACTAAATGATTTATCAAAAGGAAGCAAAGTAAATCTGGAAAGAGCGATGGCGGCAAACGGCCGTTTCGGAGGTCATTTCGTCTCAGGGCATGTCGACGGAACTGCTGAAATTGCACGAATTGATGAGAAAAGCAACGCTGTTTACTATGATTTAAAGATGGACCCGTCTTTAACAAAAACACTGGTCTTAAAAGGATCAATTACCGTGGACGGCGTGAGCTTAACCATATTCGGGCTGACAGAAGACACAGTGACAATTTCTTTAATACCGCATACGATCAGCGAAACGATTTTTTCAGAAAAAACGATCGGCTCTAAAGTGAATATCGAATGCGATATGATCGGAAAATACATGTATCGATTTTTGGATAAAGCCAATGAAAATAAGACCCAACAAACCATAACAAAAGCCTTCTTAAGCGAAAACGGCTTTTAGAGAGGAAGATTTGCATGTTTCATCCGATAGAAGAAGCACTAGATGCTTTAAAAAAAGGCGAAGTCATCATAGTTGTAGATGATGAAGACAGAGAAAATGAAGGAGACTTTGTGGCTCTTGCCGAGCATGCAACTCCAGAAGTCATTAACTTTATGGCTACACACGGAAGAGGGCTGATTTGCACGCCGCTCAGTGAGGAAATCGCAGACAAGCTTGATCTTCATCCTATGGTTGAGCATAATACAGATTCTCACCATACTGCATTTACGGTAAGCATTGACCACCGTAAAACGAAAACGGGTATCAGCGCTCAAGAAAGATCCTTTACCGTTCAAGCATTGCTGGACAGCAAATCCGTGCCGTCTGATTTTCAGCGTCCCGGGCACATTTTTCCGCTGATTGCGAAAAAAGGAGGTGTCCTGAAAAGAGCGGGTCATACAGAAGCTGCTGTTGATCTTGCCGAAGCCTGCGGATCTCAAGGAGCCGGCGTCATTTGTGAAATTATGAATGAAGACGGAACGATGGCGAGAGTGCCTGAGCTCATTGAAATTGCGAAAAAGCATCAATTAAAAATGATCACCATTAAAGATTTGATTCAATACCGTTACAATCTAACAACACTTGTCGAGCGTGAAGTCGACATTACGCTGCCTACTGATTTTGGCACATTCAAGGTTTACGGATACACAAATGAGGTAGACGGAAAAGAGCATGTCGCATTTGTGATGGGAGATGTGCCGTTCGGTGAAGAACCGGTATTGGTCCGGGTGCATTCAGAATGTCTCACAGGTGACGTGTTTGGATCTCATCGCTGTGACTGCGGCCCGCAGCTGCACGCCGCGCTGACGCAAATTGCCGCAGAAGGCCGGGGAGTGCTCTTGTATTTGCGCCAAGAAGGCCGAGGCATCGGTTTAATCAATAAATTAAAAGCTTATAAGCTTCAGGAACAAGGCTATGACACCGTAGAAGCCAATGAGGCGCTTGGATTCTTGCCTGACCTTCGCAACTATGGCATCGGTGCACAAATGTTACGCGACCTCGGTGTGCGGAATATGAAGCTTTTGACGAATAATCCGCGAAAAATCGCCGGCCTTGAAGGCTATGGGCTCAGCATTTCAGAAAGAGTGCCTCTTCAAATGGAAGCAAAAGAGCACAATAAAAAATATTTGCAAACCAAAATGAACAAGCTGGGTCATTTACTTCATTTCTAATCACAAATATCACAAAAAAGGATGGGAATCATATGAATATCATACAAGGAAATTTAGTTGGTACAGGTCTTAAAATCGGAATCGTAGTAGGAAGATTTAATGATTTTATTACAAGTAAGCTGCTGAGCGGGGCAGAAGATGCGTTGCTCAGACACGGTGTAGACACAAATGATATCGATGTGGCTTGGGTTCCAGGCGCATTTGAAATTCCGTTTGCTGCGAAAAAAATGGCGGAAACAAAAAAATATGACGCTATTATCACATTGGGCACCGTCATCAGAGGCGCGACGACACATTACGATTATGTCTGCAATGAAGCTGCAAAAGGTATCGCGCAAGCAGCAAACACTACTGGTGTACCTGTCATCTTTGGTATTGTGACAACTGAAAATATCGAACAGGCGATCGAGCGTGCCGGCACAAAAGCGGGCAACAAAGGTGTAGATTGTGCTGTTTCTGCCATAGAAATGGCAAATTTAAACCGTTCATTTGAATAATTTGCTGAAAACAGTTTAAAAATATGGCGAAAATGATATAATGTGAGAAAACGGATCACCTATTCGTATCCGTTAATAGCAGACTGGACATTTTGATATAGAGGGGTTTTTATGTTAATTCGTTATAAAAAATCGTTTGAAAAGATTGCGAT
This sequence comes from Bacillus sp. LR_5, assembly GCF_042709275.1. Classification (NCBI taxonomy): domain Bacteria; kingdom Bacillati; phylum Bacillota; class Bacilli; order Caryophanales; family Bacillaceae; genus Bacillus; species Bacillus sp. LR_5. Next base: position 23,781 of record NZ_JAVAXX010000053.1, read on the forward strand.
GGGACTTCTTTCGTTCATGCCGAATGAAAAAGACCTTAAGCAGCTTCAGCAGACAATTAAGGACTACGAAACGGATACAGACCGCCAGCTCTTTCTTTGGAAAGAGGACGAGGATATCGTCGGAGCAATCGGAGTCGAAAAAAAGGATTCTGAAGTTGAGATCCGGCATATCAGTGTAAATCCTTCTCATCGCCATCAAGGAATCGGAAAACAGATGATGGATGCTTTAAAGCATTTATTCAAAACGCAGGTACTGGTTCCAAATGAATTAACGCAGAGCTTTTTCGAACGTTGTCAAGGTCAGCAAGATCAAGACATTTCATACAATAATTAAGCAGAGGCTGAAATCAGCCTCTGCTTTTTTTTCTCCGTTCTATTTCTTTTTCACGTTCAAGGATGACGTCAGTCCGATCCCGCAAACGGTGCTTGTCGATAAGAAACGTATCGGTGAGTGTGCTGGGCTGCCCCCATGTGTACTCTTTTTTCTTGCATTCAATTCGGCATGCTTCCTCCAGCTTCTCATCTTTGATCGGCAGCATAATGCTCTCATAGGAAGAGCCCGTTTCGATTTGTTCGTAAACCGACTGCATAAGCTCGAGTAAGCGACTATGATCAAGCCCCAAGCCTTCGACCGCTTGTTTTTCCGCTTGAAGAATCCGGATGCTGTTCGCCATCAGTCTTTTTGCTCCGGCTGTATTTTGCCTTCTGTGATGATACAAAGCAACAGCAAGCTGAATAAAGCCGACCCAATAAACTTTTCGATTGTTTGGCGGATCTTCCTTCCAATATTCTTCTAATATTTCATGGCATTCAAAATAATCCCGTGTCGCGTGAAATTCAACGAGATAATCGATATAAGCTTTCGGATACAAGATGCTTCCTCCTTTAATCTGCCTTTAGTGTAACACAGGAAGGAGAAAAGGAAAAAAGAACGCTTAGCCCGGATAGACTCTTTGTTTTAGCATGGTATTGAAAGGGGAACCGCCGCTAAGACTTTTTTCTCCTGCCTCCTTTGTTATAGTCTGAGCGAACGCCTTTTTTGTTTTGAATATTCTGTACAAACTGCTTTAAAACAGGAAATGAAATAGTATTGGACGAGAGCTTTTTGGTGGCTTATACTAAAGGATAGCCAGTTTATCTGGCAATGAGAGTGATACTTGAAAATGGTGAGATGATGGAAGAATATCAAGTGAAAATTGATACGTTTGAAGGCCCATTGGACCTTCTGCTTCATTTAATCAATCGTCTTGAAATTGACATATATGATATACCTGTGGCGAAGATCACTGAACAATATTTATTATATGTACATACGATGCGTGTGCTTGAGCTCGATATTGCCAGCGAATATTTGGTCATGGCTGCCACGCTGCTCAGCATTAAAAGCAGAATGCTGCTCCCGAAGCAAGAGGAGGAGCTTTTTGAAGATGAATTACTTGAAGAAGAAGATCCACGGGAAGAATTGATTGAAAAGCTGATCGAGTATAGAAAATATAAAGATGCGGCGAAGGATTTAAAAGAACGGGAAGAAGAAAGACAAAAATCGTTCACAAAACCGCCGAGTGATTTGAGCGAATATGCAAAAGAAGTAAAACAGTCTGAGCAAAAGCTCTCTGTCACGGTCTATGATATGATCGGGGCTTTTCAAAAAGTGCTGAAACGCAAAAAAATAACTAGGCCGATGGAAACAACAATTACCAGACAGGAAATACCAATCGAAGACAGAATGAACGAAATCGTGCACAGCCTGAAATCAAGAGGAACGAGAATCAACTTTATGGACCTGTTTCCATATGAGCAAAAAGACCATTTGGTTGTGACTTTTCTAGCCGTTCTCGAGCTGATGAAAAATCAGCTGGTTCTCATTGAACAGGAACATAATTTTTCAGATATTTACATTACGGGGAGTGAATCCATTCATGGGGCTTGATATCGTGAATTGGAAAGCTATTGTGGAGGCCCTTCTTTATGCGGCAGGCGATGAAGGGCTCACAAAAAAGCAGCTGTTAACAGTGCTTGAAATCGAAGAGCCAGAACTGAACACCATCATGGCGGATGTGGCGGACGAATACCGCGGGGATACAAGGGGCATTGAACTTATTGAATATGCAGATACGTACATGCTCTCTACTAAAAAAGACTTTGCGCCATACTTGAAAAAACTGATTGAAGTGCCATCAAAGGGCCTTTCTCAAGCGTCTTTAGAAGTGTTGGCCATTGTTTCATATAAACAGCCGATTACGAGAGCAGAAATTGAAGAAATCAGAGGTGTAAAATCAGAGCGGATTTTACACAGCCTTGTCGCGAAGGCGCTATTGTGTGAAGTCGGACGGGCTGACGGTCCGGGCCGGGCTATTTTATACGGCACAACGCCGACTTTTCTTGAACAATTTGGTCTGAAAACGCTGGACGAGCTTCCGCCGCTGCCCGAAAATGCGGAAGAAGACGTTCTTCAAGAAGAAGCAGATTTATTTTTTGAAAACTTTAACCAAACCTTCGAAGATATAAAATAGAAGTTTAATGAATCGCGCTTTTTCATCATCATAAGATATAAGGAAGAAGCTATCATGAAAGAAGCAAAATGTGAGAGACAAAGACATGAGGGGAAGATACCAAACGAAATGGGACATTCGATTGTGCGAGCGCAGACTCAAAAAACAGGCGAATTCTTATCAATGGTTGTCAATACCGTTAACGATTACCTAAATCAAACGACGCTGGAGTCCTTACAGGCTGAATTGCCTACTGAGAAAGGATACTGCTGTGATGTGCTGAGCACTCTGAGAAGAATGACAGTATTTTGTGAAGGAGGCGCAGAAGCGTGCCGCCGTCTCCTGATGCAAGAGCCTTTTCAGGAAGCCAGAGCGGAAAAAACACTTTATAATGTGTATCACCAATGCATCGAAGAGTTCTTTATGCCGAAAAAAGACACGTGGTGTGAAAATAGCCGGGCATCTTATACCGGGGTCAGCGCAATTGAGTTTTACCATGCTGTTCCTGCGTCGCTTGAGCAATTATTATTGCCGCTGAGCGCAGCCTTTCTGAAGATGAGGGAAGAGCTGGCCCATTACGAAACGTCCGGATCAAGCATGGCTCCAATCAGATAACTTTTACTCTCCCTTTTTCAGGGAGAGTTTTTTTATGTTTACCTGCAGATATATAATTGTTATTCATAACTGGTGGACATGCGCATAAACTTGTACAAACCACCACAAGGACGTGAGCAAACATGCGCATTTTCAAAAAAGCAGTATTCATGGTCATGATTTCTTTTCTTATTGCAAATGTAAATGTGAACACAGCACATGCTGCTATAGATGTCAGTGCAAAAAGCGCGATCGTTATTGACGGAGCGTCAGGCAGAGTGTTATTTGCCAAGGATGAGCATGAAAAAAGGCGGATTGCAAGCATCACAAAAATCATGACGGCCGTTCTCGCCATCGAATCCGGCAAAATGGATGAAACGGTGACAGTGTCCGCAAATGCTGTCAGAACAGAAGGCTCTGCCATTTATTTAACAGAGGGGCAAAAAGTGAAATTAAAAGATCTTGTGTATGGCCTGATGCTGAGATCGGGAAACGACGCCGCTGTCGCAATTGCTGAACATGTCGGTGGAAGCCTCGATGGATTTGTTTATATGATGAATCAAAAAGCTGAGCAGCTTGGCATGGAGAATACCCGTTTTCAAAACCCGCACGGATTGGACGACCATGAAAATCATTATTCAACAGCTTATGACATGGCCATTTTAACCAAATATGCTATGAAGCTGAAAGACTATCAAAAGATTTCTGGTACGAAAATATACAAAGCAGAAACGATGGAAAGCGTCTGGAAAAACAAAAATAAACTGCTGACCATGCTTTATCGATACAGCACAGGAGGAAAAACAGGATATACAAAACTTGCAAAACGGACACTGGTCTCAACAGCTTCAAAGGACGGCATTGACCTGATAGCCGTCACCATAAATGACCCTAACGATTGGGATGATCATATGAAGATGTTTAACTATGTGTTTGATCATTATCAAACCTATTTAATCGCGAAAAAAGGGGACATTCCAAAGCTGAAAGGCACATTTTATGAATCGAAGGCTTTTATCAAACGTGATATCACCTATTTGCTAACCGAAGAGGAAAAAGAAGATGTCAACATTAAAACCACGCTCCTTAAGCCGAAAAAAACATGGGAAAAAGACGCCTCAAAAATTCCCGACATCGTAGGGCATATGAAGATCATGTTCAATGATGAAACGATCGCAAAAGTGCCGATCTATTATGAAAATGAACGACATCAAAAACCGAAAAAACAATTTTTTGAAACGTTTAAATCAATCTTTCTGAATGCAGCTGGCGGGGCAAAATGGTCAATATAATTTGGGTCAGCTTAACTGTGATCGGACTTGTTTTTGCGATGTGCAACGGAACTCTGCAAGATGTAAATGAAGCCGTATTTAAGGGTGCGAAGGAAGCTGTTACGATTTCATTCGGACTGATGAGCGTGCTTGTTTTCTGGCTTGGTTTAATGAAAATAGCCGAGCAGTCAGGGCTTTTGGATATTTTCAGCCGGATGTGCAGGCCTTTTATATCTAAGCTGTTCCCTGATATACCGCCGGATCACCCGGCGATGGGCTACATTTTATCGAATCTCATGGCGAACTTCTTCGGTCTCGGGAATGCAGCAACTCCGCTTGGCATTAAAGCAATGGAGCAAATGAAAAAGCTGAATGGAAACCGAACGGAAGCAAGCCGGTCGATGATTACTTTTTTAGCGGTGAATACGTCCTGCATCACCCTCATTCCGACAACCGTAATCGCTGTTCGAATGGCTTATTCCTCCAAAACGCCGACAGATATCGTCGGACCTAGTATTTTAGCGACACTTATTTCCGGAATCGGCGCCATTATCATTGACCGGTATTTTTATTACCGCCGCAAAAAGAAGGGAAGGTGAGCGGATGGAAATCATCAACTGGCTGTCTTTAGCCATGATTCCGATCATAATTGCCGGAATTCTTCTTTATGGAACTATTAAAAAGGTTCCCACATATGAATCGTTCGTCGAAGGCGGAAAAGAAGGGATAGAAATCGCCTTTTCCATTATCCCCTACTTAGTCGGAATGCTTGTCGCCATAACTGTTTTCAGATCATCAGGCGCGCTTGATTTTATAATGGACCTTTTAAAACCGGTTTTCTCTGCTATCGGCATCCCCGCTGAAGTAGTGCCGCTTGCGCTGATCCGCCCGATTTCCGGTACGGCCGCACTCGGCATGACGACAGATTTAATTGCAGTATACGGACCCGATTCCTTTATCGGCAGGCTGGCTTCGGTCATGCAGGGATCAACAGATACAACGCTTTACGTACTGACTGTGTATTTCGGAGCGGTCGGCATCAAAAAAATGGGTGATGCATTAAAGGTGGGACTTCTGGCTGATTTAATCGGCGTAGTTGCATCTATCATCATCGTTACGTTATTATTTGGGAGCGCCTGAAAACGGCGTTTTTTTTGGATTTGGCATAGGAATTTGAAAAAGCTTGTTTGTTAAGGTTGAAAAAAGTAAGATAATACTTGAGGTGAAAGACATGGAAAGACTGCAAAAAGTGATTGCTCATGCCGGAGTTGCATCGCGCAGAAAGGCAGAAGAGCTGATTAAAGAAGGAAAAGTAAAGGTGAATGGCAAAGTAGTAACAGAGCTTGGTGTAAAGGTTACCGGTTCTGATCAGATTGAGGTAAACGGGTTAAAGGTTGAACGCGAAGAGCCGGTTTACTTTCTCTTATATAAACCAAGAGGCGTTATTTCTGCAGCCCAAGATGACAAAGGGCGCAAAGTCGTGACGGACTTTTTTAAAGAAGTCCCGCAGCGCATTTACCCGATTGGGCGTCTGGATTATGATACGAGCGGTCTTTTGCTTTTAACCAATGACGGCGAGTTTGCCAATAAGCTGATGCACCCTAAGTATGAAATAGACAAAACATACGTGGCGAAGGTGAAAGGCATCCCGCCTAAAGAGCTGCTCAGAAAGCTGGAGCGCGGCATCAGGCTTGAAGAAGGCAAAACGGCGCCTGCTAAAGCGAAGCTGCTGTCTTTGGATAAGAAAAAGCAAACAAGCATTATTCAGCTGACGATTCATGAAGGACGCAACAGACAGGTGCGCCGTATGTTCGAAGCGATCGGGCATGAGGTAATCAAGCTGAAGCGTGAAGAATACGCGTTTTTAAACCTGCGAGGCTTGCACACGGGAGATGCCAGAGAGCTAACACCGCATGAAGTCAAAAGGCTCAGAGCG
>NZ_JAVAXX010000530.1:0-2096 GCF_042709275.1 Bacillus sp. LR_5
GCGCTAAAAACAGAATGACCAGCAGCACAAAGGCATACCGCCCGAACCATTGAATTGGCGCGTCATGGAGGCTTCGTTTCACGAACAGCTGTCTGATTAACTTTAAAGAAAACGCAATTGCACATGTGCCCATAATGAGATAAGCCGGAATCAGCAGCACATTTTGCGGCAAAACGGAGACAAATGATAGGAAAAACCCGCTTACTCCCATCTGATTGACTAGAAACCCGACAGTAAAGCCGACGACGATCCCTTTCAGAAAGATCATGATGAAAATAATCGGCATTCCAATGACGGAAATTCCCAGTATCCACATCAGGCCTAAATACTTTGCATTATGAAAGATACTTTGCCCAAACATATCAGCTGAACTTGCCTGTTTTCCATCCGAAAGCTGTCCAAAAAATTGACTTAAGTAGTAGTATAAATCTTCTTTCTGGCTGATGGTCATACTGTTGACAATAATCGCGCCAAAGATGACACCCATGAAAAACAGCACTGACACAAATATATAAAGAGAGAGATGATCTTTGACATGCCTGAGAAACATGTCCTTATAAGAGATTTTTCGCATACCGTTTCCTCCCGCCCGTTCTAGTGATTTGATTTAATAGATTGTATGAAAGAAACGGAAAAACATGCCCTTTTTCAAAAAGAAACGATAGAGACGAATGCTAGGCGGCTTTTTGGGGCACAAAAAAATCCTTATCATCAACTGCTGTATGATCATAAGGATTCTTATGCTTCCGTTTATTCAAAAACTCTTTTTTGCTTTTTGTCATTCTTTCATGTGTGCTGAAAGATGGTGTGCTGCCTCTTGATAATAAGACGTCACGTCCGCCGTTTCTCAATCGATGCTCCCGCTTCTTTTTCGCTTGGCTTTTTGCCATGTGATCACTCCCTTTTTTATTTTCATAGTAATGATAACAAAATTGAACAATGATAAGAAAAAAACAGCACCTGCTACGACAGGTGCTGTTTAGCTACATTTATTTCACTGCTGTAAGAGCTGCATGCTCGACAGCTGCTGCTACCGCATGATGGACTTTTGAATCAAGCGGCTGAGGGACAACATCACCTTGTTTAGTGCAAGCTGCGATGGCCTCTGCTGCTGCGACAAGCATATCATGATTAATCTCCGTGCTTTTTGCGTTAAGCGCTCCTCTAAAAATCCCTGGAAAACCGAGTACATTATTAACAGAACGCCCGTCAGCTGCATATGCGGCGCCAGCCTGCAGTGCGGCCTCCGGCTCAATTTCCGGCTTCGGATTCGATAAAGCCAGAATCACTTGACCAGAACGTACAAATGCCGGTTTTATTAAACCCGGAACGCCCGTTGTAGCAATGACAATATCACATGTTTCCATAAGCTCCTCAATACTGGAAACTGCCTGTCCGCCGTATTGTTCGAGACGGTTCATTGCTGACTCTGATTTATCTGTTCCGTACACAGCATTCACACCATAAGCCATGAACATCCGGCAGATGGCCACGCCTGCTGCACCAAGGCCGATTTGCCCCACTTTCGCTTCCTTCAGGTCAACCCCCGCACTCCTGCATGCCGAAATGGCAGCTGCCAGCGTCACTACAGCTGTACCATGCTGGTCATCGTGCATAACAGGGATGTTCAGCTCCTCTTTTAGGCGATCCTCGATTTCAAAACAATGCGGCGAACCGATATCCTCAAGAAGGATGCCGCTAAAGCCCGGAGAAATATGTTTTACTGTTTTGATGATTTCTTCAGGATCACTCGTATCAAGGAGTATCGGAATGCCGCTAATACCCGCCAGCTGATCAAACAAAGCAGCCTTTCCTTCCATGACAGGCATGCCAGCCACAGAGCCGATATTCCCAAGGCCTAAAATTGCGGTTCCATCCGTTACAATTGCAACAGAATTGCTGATCGTTGTATAAATAGAAGCTTTTTCAGGTTCTTTTTCGATCAGTCGGCACACGTCCGCAACACCTGGTGTGTAGACACGTCCCAGCTCTGCCAGTGAACGGATCGGCATTTTGCTTTTCATTTGGATTTTTCCGCCTTCATGTGCGGACAGGACTTCATCAGATACGGTGTGAAGCCTGATCCCTTCTCCGAG
>NZ_JAVAXX010000531.1:0-2092 GCF_042709275.1 Bacillus sp. LR_5
ATCTACATTTTTGAACAGAGTCATTGGACAAAAAATCGCGATCATGAGCGATAAGCCCCAAACGACGAGAAACAAGGTGCAAGGAGTACTGACGACAGGCACATCACAAACCATTTTTATTGACACACCAGGGATTCATAAACCTAAGCATAAACTTGGGGACTTTATGATGAAAGTGGCGCAAAATACATTAAAAGAAGTCGATTTGATCTTGTTTATGATCAATGCTGAGGAAGGCTACGGGAAGGGCGACGAATTCATCATTGAGAAATTGCAGACGATGTCTACGCCTGTATTCTTAATCGTAAACAAAATCGATAAAATTCATCCCGACCAATTGCTTCTGCTAATTGACGAATACAGCAAACGTTATCCTTTTAAGGAAATTGTTCCGATTTCTGCTTTAGAAGGAAATAACATCGAAACCTTGCTCGCGCAGATCGAAGCGTATTTGCCGGAAGGGCCGCAATTCTATCCGAGTGACCAGGTAACTGACCACCCTGAACGATTTATCATTTCTGAATTAATCAGGGAAAAGGTGCTGCATTTGACGAGAGAAGAAATCCCGCACAGCATTGCGGTGGCCATCGAATCCATCAAAGGGCAGGACAACGGTTCTGTGCACGTAGCGGCAACGATTGTGGTCGAGCGGGATTCCCAGAAAGGCATCGTGATCGGTAAAAAAGGAAGCCTTCTAAAAGAGGTTGGAAAAAGAGCGAGAGCGGATATTGAAGCACTGTTGGGCTCCCGTGTCTACCTTGAATTGTGGGTGAAAGTGCAGAAAGACTGGCGTAATAAAATGTCCCAGCTTCGCGATTTTGGCTTTAAAGAGGACGAATATTAATCTCTTCCCGTGTGTGTCATTATCTCACAGGAACAGGGATACATTAGCAAATTTTGTTTAACATGAAATGGAGGACATCTGGTCAAGATAAAGGTAAGAATTTGGAGTTTAGGTAAGCTAGTTTAACTACAGAAAGGTGGGTTTCTTGTGTTGAATTTTACCTGGAACGTATTTTCTCAAACAGGAAATGTTGATACGTATCTTCTTTTTAAAGAACTGGAAAAAGAGAACATGGAAAGACCCGAAGAACTAGAAGATGAGCTAGCCCGATTTGATTATCCAATTTTATAAACCTCTTGGCCGCTCCTGCTTGAGGAAGGTGCGGAAATGCTGACAAAATGTGAAGGGATCGTTCTTCGCACAAATGATTACGGAGAGACGAATAAAATCGTAACATTACTGACAAGAGAACACGGAAAAATAGGTGTTATGGCACGAGGCGCCAAAAAACCGAACAGCCGTTTATCAGCAGTCAGCCAGCCCTTTTTGTATGGTTCTTTCTTAATGCAAAAAACATCGGGCCTCGGAACGCTTCAGCAGGGGGAAATGATCCTCAGCATGAGAGGCATCAGGGAAGACTTGTTTTTAACAGCATATGCTGCCTATGTTGCTGAGTTAGTCGACAGAGGCACAGAAGAAAAAAAGCCAAATCCTTATTTATTTGAATTCATATTAGAATCATTAAAGCAGTTGAATGAAGGAACAGATCCGGATGTTATCACCTTCATTGTTCAAATGAAGATGCTCGGTGTCATGGGCCTGTATCCTGAGCTGAATCATTGTGTACATTGTAAAAGCCAAGACGGAACCTTTCATTTCTCTGTTCGTGATAATGGTTTTATATGCCACCGCTGTTTTGAAAAAGATCCTTACAGGATACCGATTAAACCGCAAACGGCAAGGCTGTTAAGGCTCTTTTACTATTTTGATCTGTCGAGACTCGGCAATGTGTCCTTAAAAGAGGAAACAAAAGCTGAATTAAAGCAAGTGATTGATTTATATTACGAAGAATATTCGGGATTGTATTTAAAATCAAAGCGCTTTTTAGATCAAATGGAAAGCATGAAACATCTTATGGGTGAAAACAAAAGTTGACATTTGGTCCATCTTTTTATATGATCATTTATTATAAAATATGTTGCAGTGAGAGAAAGAATTACTTGCGTTTACCTCATGAAAGCGACCTTAGGGCGGTGTAAGCTAAGGATGAGCACGCAACGAAAGTCATTCTTGAGCAATTTTAAAAAA
>NZ_JAVAXX010000532.1:0-2088 GCF_042709275.1 Bacillus sp. LR_5
AATAGAAATCAATAAGATTAATTAAAAAAAGAGATACATATATAGAGAGTTAACATTTGGGGAGGAAAATATGAAAAAGCAAATCATTACAGCTACGACAGCAGTTGTTTTAGGATCGACGTTATTTGCAGGAGCGGCATCTGCACAAAGCATTAAGGTGAAAAAAGGCGACACGTTATGGGATCTTTCAAGAAAATACGACACAACGATCAGTAAAATTAAATCAGAGAACCACCTTCGTTCAGACATTATTTATGTGGGACAAACTTTATCGATTAACGGCAAATCTACAAGTTCAAAAAGCAGCAGTTCTTCTTCCTCTTCTTCTACATACAAAGTAAAGAGCGGGGACAGCCTTTGGAAAATTTCAAAAAAATACGGCATGACAATCAATGAACTGAAGAAGCTGAATGGCTTAAAATCAGATTTGCTTCGTGTTGGACAAGTCCTGAAACTGAAAGGTTCAACTAGTTCAAGCAGCTCCAGCTCATCAAAAGTGTCATCGTCTTCAACTTCTACTTATAAAGTGAAGAGCGGAGACAGCCTTTCTAAAATTGCGAGCAAATACGGCACTACGGTTAGCAAATTAAAAAGCTTAAACGGCTTAAAATCAGATGTAATCTATGTCAACCAAGTATTGAAGGTGAAAGGAACAAGCACAAGCAGCTCAAAACCTGCTTCATCTTCATCGTCTTCAAGCAGCAAAACGTCATCTACATCACTTAATGTGAGCAAGCTGGTTTCTGATGCAAAAGCGTTAGTCGGAACGCCATATAAATGGGGCGGAACGACAACTTCCGGCTTTGACTGCAGCGGATTCATTTGGTACGTACTGAATAAACAAACAAGTGTGGGCAGAACAAGCACTGCAGGATACTGGAGTTCTATGAAGAGCATTGCCAGCCCGTCTGTTGGTGATTTCGTCTTCTTCACAACATATAAATCCGGCCCTTCTCACATGGGGATTTACATTGGAAACAACAATTTCATTCATGCAGGATCTGACGGCGTACAAATCAGCAGCCTGAACAACAGCTACTGGAAGCCTCGTTACCTCGGTGCGAAAAGATTCTAATTTTTAGAGAAAACCCGTTCATTGGAACGGGTTTTTTTCATTAGACGGAGCACAGGTGTTTTGGTTGCTCCTAAAAATGAAAATGTGATAAAAAATCCAAGAATTTTTTTTCTTTCTTATTTTCATAAAGGGCAATCGCGTAAGCGCCGGCATAGGGCAGCTGTACAGACTGATAAGGAATTCTGATCATCTGTTTCTCTGCTAACTCACGCTTTACTGTAGATAAAGGCAGAAATGAAACTCCGAGTCCTTCCTTGATAAACCGTTTCGTTATATGTGTTTGAGTGACCTTCATTGTTCTCACAAATGGAAATGTCATTCTGACTTGACGGAGCAAGTCGTCCCAGTAATCAGGGTGATTGTGGGTCAAAAGCAGGTATTGTTCGAGCACCTCTTTGGCATCAATTTCGTTGTCTTCTATGAAACGCTTATCGGGCGGGGCAACAAGGACGACAGGGTCTTTGTATAAGCAGTGGCAGCTTAAAGAAGAAGACTGTACCTTTAAACAGCTTAGTCCGATATCTGCTTCCCCGGCTTTAATCAGTGACGCGATTTCCGCTGATTCGAAAATCGTAACCGCCATTTCTGTTTCCGTATTCATTGCTGTGTACCGTTTCATGACAGAAGGAAGCACAGTATCTGCAATAAGCGGAGAAACCGCGAGCTGTAAGGTTTGAGAGTAGCCTTGTCTCACTCTGTGAAGCTCTGCCATGCTGTTTTCATAATCATCAAGAAGCCTGAGCGCATACGGCAAATACGCCCTGCCTTCATCAGTCAGCTGGATTTGCCTGCCTTTACGCTCGAACAGCTTGCAGCTGATTTCTTTTTCTAATTGCTTGATATGTACGGTCACAGTGGGCTGAGATAAGAAAAGCGTTTCCGCCGTTTTTCGGAAGTTTTCATATTTTGCAGCGGTCACAAAGGTGTGAAGCCATTTGAAATCCATTTCTATTCTCCCTCTGAATAATATTTTTAATTAATTCCCTTTAAAATATTCATTATTTTTTAAATAT
>NZ_JAVAXX010000533.1:0-2077 GCF_042709275.1 Bacillus sp. LR_5
TTTCGAACCATTCTAAATTAACCAAGTGATGTGAACGGGAATTTTCGTTCATACGGCGAAAGTAATTGATTGTGCCGGGAATTTCTTGAGTGATGGACAGGTATTCATCAAGGAGCTCGATTCGAGTTTTAGTCTGATCGATTTGTGATTGGATCAGATCCAGTAATTTATTTTTGTCGAATTCATCGGCAAATAGTAACGCCCCATAAAATTGCAGGTTCACATATTCCGATTTGGTGCCGTATTTGATCATTAATTTTTCGAATTCTGCCCTTCCCGATTCTGTGACTTTAAAGTTACGGATTTCACGCCCACTGGTTGAGGGTTTCTGCTGAATCTGTTCAATAAAACACTTTTCTTCAAGTTGCTGCAGATTGTAATAAAATGAACCTTTCGTGAAGTTAACAATGTATTTGTAATGACGTTTTTCCATTAAGGCCAGAAGTTCATAGCCGTGAGCTCCGGGGTTCTGGATTAGCAAGCCAAGGATAAGTAAGGGAATTATGGTTTCATCACCTTCGCCATCCGCGCCTCAAATTCCGCGTACGTGATTTTACCCGAAACCAAATCCATACTATGAAGGTAAATCTGTTCTGTTTTAGAATAGTCACCACTCACTTTCAGTGATTGCTCCTCTCCCGAAAGGGGTTTCAGGATATGGTGCTTTTTCGAAAAAGCCTCGAAATAGCGGTAACCGAATTTGCGTTGTGAAGCTGCGTCTAAATGAATGCCATCAGGATTCGCAGTCAAACCTGCTGCAGTAACAAAATAACAATTCTGTTGTTCATTAGCAAAACGCAGCAATTGTTCATTAACCTGTCGAAATTCGGTCGCGTGCTGTCCAAAACCGGTCTCCCCAAGAAAGTCACCAAGCCCTCCAATAATCAACGGTACCTCATCAAGTTTCAACTCGTTTCTTAGCGTCTCGATGATAAGGGTTAATTTCTCGTAATAAGTTTCATGTAGCGAACGATAACTGTCACTCTCACCCTGGTGCCAAAGGATTCCACAAATTTGACTGGACCGGAGGGCGAAGCGGGCTTCGGACAAAGCATGCTGAAAAAGGATGCCTTCCGGATGCCAGTCATTCAATGAACTGCCACCTTCCGCACAAGGGATCAAGCCAATTTCTTCATCGGGATGAGCTTTCGACCATGCATCTGCAAAAGATGCCGCCAGGCCAACGCCGGAAACCGGACGGTCGTAATTAATCGGCTCTGTCATCATCTGCCACTGTCCATTGCGCAGCATTTTTATTTTTTCATTATAGATAGGGTCTACTTCATTCAAAAATCCACGGCCCGCCATATTCGACTGCCCCAACATTAAAAAAGACTTTATCATCTAATTGTTCACTTCTTTACATCAATATTTTAGTCTAATTAGACTATAGTCAATTCAGTTTGTCTTGTAAAGTTTTAATAAGGTTTTACTTTTATTATTAGTATGTATGAAAAACAAACTAACATTGAAAATTTGATGGATGTATTTGAGAAATAGCAAGTTCTTTTGCGTTTTCTTATTCAACTATCGGGGGCTTTAGTTCAATTCACAATCGGGCGCGATTATTGAACAAGAACTAAAGGAGTGATACATATTAGTCATGTATAATATGTATCACTCCTTATTTTTTATGGCTTTTTTTGATTTAGGTCTTGATAAACAATGAAAAAACAACAAAAACCCTGTCATGTAAGGGTTCCTATGAGGTTCAAAATCATTTTTCATAGGAAATACGTTTAATGATGGGGGTGTATCCCAAATGAAATGGATTGTTAAAAAGGGAGGGCTATGTTGAAGGGGTTAAATATCAATAAAAAATTATTAAAAAGGTTAACGATTGTACCAATTCTATTCATTTGTTATGTTTTATTTTTAAATCCTGAAGTTATACTTGAAGAGCAATGTCCTAATAAGCCTTATAGTTTAACAATTGTAAAGCACGGGACAGGTATATTTGATAAGAAAATTGTTCTAATATATTACAAGATCAACGGAAAAACAGTAGCTGTTGGGGATTTGGTGTTTTTTTGAGAATTTTGACAGATATATATGTGTTATGGGGGATTCATATACA
>NZ_JAVAXX010000534.1:0-2043 GCF_042709275.1 Bacillus sp. LR_5
ATGACGTGTAAAGTCCCAATTCAGTCCAGTTTTCTTTGTTCTATATGTGTCATGTGTGTCTTATTCATTGGAGGTAGAGCAAATTGACAGGCTTTTAAACCTCCCAAAAACAAGAAATTAGGTTGATAGACAATCATGAGAAAGATTTTTACAATGAGTTCGTGCTCATAAGAAGTGTAGAGCCAAAATGATGCGAAGGAGGAAAAGATCAGATATGAAACGGTCAATCTCTATTTTTATTACGTGTTTATTGATTACGTTATTGACAATGGGCGGCATGATAGCTTCGCCGGCATCAGCAGCAGGGACAAAAACGCCAGTAGCCAAGAATGGCCAGCTTAGCATAAAAGGTACACAGCTCGTTAACCGAGACGGTAAAGCGGTACAGCTGAAGGGGATCAGTTCACACGGATTGCAATGGTATGGAGAATATGTCAATAAAGACAGCTTAAAATGGCTGAGAGATGATTGGGGTATCACCGTTTTCCGTGCAGCGATGTATACGGCAGATGGCGGTTATATTGACAACCCGTCCGTGAAAAATAAAGTAAAAGAAGCGGTTGAAGCGGCAAAAGAGCTTGGGATATATGTCATCATTGACTGGCATATCTTAAATGACGGTAATCCAAACCAAAATAAAGAGAAGGCAAAAGAATTCTTCAAGGAAATGTCAAGCCTTTACGGAAACACGCCAAACGTCATTTATGAAATTGCAAACGAACCAAACGGTGATGTGAACTGGAAGCGTGATATTAAACCATATGCGGAAGAAGTGATTTCAGTTATCCGCAAAAATGATCCAGACAACATCATCATTGTCGGAACCGGTACATGGAGCCAGGATGTGAATGATGCTGCCGATGACCAGCTAAAAGATGCAAACGTTATGTACGCACTTCATTTTTATGCCGGCACACACGGCCAATTTTTACGGGATAAAGCAAACTATGCACTCAGCAAAGGAGCGCCTATTTTTGTGACAGAATGGGGAACAAGCGACGCGTCTGGCAATGGCGGTGTATTCCTAGATCAATCGAGGGAATGGCTGAAATATCTCGACAGCAAGACCATCAGCTGGGTGAACTGGAATCTTTCTGATAAGCAGGAATCATCCTCAGCTTTAAAGCCGGGGGCATCTAAAACAGGCGGCTGGCGGTTGTCAGATTTATCTGCTTCAGGAACATTCGTTAGAGAAAACATTCTCGGCACCAAAGATTCGACGAAGGACATTCCTGAAACGCCAGCAAAAGATAAACCCACACGGGAAAACGGTATTTCTGTACAATACAGAGCAGGGGATGGGAGTATGAACAGCAACCAAATCCGTCCGCAGCTTCAAATAAAAAATAACGGCAATACCACGGTTGATTTAAAAGATGTCACTGCCCGTTACTGGTATAAAGCGAAAAACAAAGGCCAAAACGTTGACTGTGACTACGCGCAGATTGGATGCGGCAATGTGACACACAAGTTTGTGACGTTGCATAAACCAAAGCAAGGTGCAGATACCTATCTGGAACTTGGATTTAAAAACGGAACGTTGGCACCGGGAGCAAGCACAGGGAATATTCAGCTCCGTCTTCACAATGATGACTGGAGCAATTATGCACAAAGCGGCGATTATTCCTTTTTCAAATCAAATACGTTTAAAACAACGAAAAAAATCACATTATATGATCAAGGAAAACTGATTTGGGGAACAGAACCAAATTAGTTAAGCTTTTTTTGGCGGACATCAGTAACGATGTCCGTTTTTATCATCTAATAGGAGGTTTGCGTTGTGGATGAAATACTGAAACAGTATATGGTGCTGTACAAAAAAATGAGTAATATGATAAATGGTCCGGACTATCCAGGTAAGGAAAAAGACATCCAGCATCAAAAAGATCAGATCGAAGTTTACGAAAAACAGCTGCAGCAAGGTTTTTCTACAGATTATGACTATGATGTGTTTGCTGATTCTGTTATCAAATGCGCATATGGCGATATGACGCTGGAGGATTTAGAAGCAGTTTATTATGGATTGACAACACCATTTTTTTG
>NZ_JAVAXX010000535.1:0-2033 GCF_042709275.1 Bacillus sp. LR_5
GACCGCCAATATAATGATGGCTATTCCGTACAAACTTATAAAGCGAAGTAAAGCCATATTATCCCCCCTTACTATTTCCATCATTGTAACAAAAAAAGTCAGCTACTAAAGGGCTATTTTTGATACGTAATGTCACAATTAGCAAGGGAGGATTATTATATTATTTTAATAGTGCTTCAAGTTTTGCTTTCGTTTTCGGACCATAAATGCCGTCAGCAGTCAGACTGTTTACTGGCTGGAAACGTTTGACTGCATTTGCTGTTTTCGGGACATACACGCCATCAATACCGTTATTCTTCGCCCCTTTTATCCAGGTAGAAATAAAGCGCAGCCAGCGCTTTTTGAATCTGCCTTACGTCATCCCCTTTGAGCTCCCAGCAAAGGCCCTTTCGTATGTTTAAACTGAGCCATCCAGTAAAGGAACCGGCGGGCTTTTTCATCATCAAACACATAAGGAAACTAAACTCCCTTGTGCCTTCCCGACTCACATCATTTAAAAAACGCTCGCAGGCCCAAATGTGTTTTTCACACGCCACAATCTCACCCGATATCACATCGCGCGAGTAATCAATGAGAAACTGTTTGATTGTCTTCATACGTTTTTAAACTCCTTTTCGGCAGCCGTCTTTTCCCACTCCTCCTGGGTACGAGTGATAGCAAGTTTTGCCCGAGCAGACGGTGTAAGGCCAAAGTCATTCGCTGCTGATTTCATTTGATCAAAATAATTCTTTTGTCACTTTAATAAAGGATGCTCTTCACCAACAAGCTTTATTGGGCTGCCGTCTTCGTCTTTTCCTTCCGTATGGACCATGATCCCGTCTTCTTCAATAATTTTAGAAATTGATACATACTGCGAATAGGCATTACAATAGGCAGCCAACATGCTGATGTCCACTTCCGTGATGATTTCAACTTCTGTTAATAGAGCAGCAACCCGTTTGAATTCTTTTTTCCCGACCTTATCCAACCACGTTGGCGGTTTTATATTATCGGATCGCATTTTCATTTTCTTCTCGTGCTCAGCCCGGGCGGCCAGCTCTTCCGTATTCTTTTTATTTGGGTTGCCCTGTATCAATTGAAGCGTCGCGGATTTTGCAGGCCTCGGCATGTTCTCACCTCATTTCACATCAAAAAAATCGCATTTTTTGCTTGTTTTTTCACCAATCGTGATACGATGGAAGTAACAACAAAACCAGTCGTATCAAGCCCTCTCGGCAATTTCGCCGGGAGGGTATTTTGTTTTTCCGGAACTTTGAAAAGCGGTGTTTGTTTGCAGAAGAGGGGGCGCCGTTCTCCAAACGTTTCCTTTCCAGAGATTTGGATAGGGGGGAGTGTCACTTGCACTTGCTGCCATGAACCTTGTTGTGACAGGCATTACACAGGCTGACAAGGTTGTCCAAATCTAATCTTTTCGCTCAATCTTCTTTTACTTCCACTATGTGATGCACCATGTCAGCCGGAGTGAAGCAATGATCTTTCAAACAATGCCGACAAAGATAATTGTCTCGTATCAATGCAAGTTGTCTTGTTCGTTTCCAATCTATTGATTTATAAAAACTTGTTATTGTTTTGTTTCTTGAATATTTGTTGTAATGTGTCGTTTCTTCTTGTTGCTGTGTCTGGTGTGTATCACAGTACCGACCACGGGTGAGGCTGGGGCACCCAGGGGCAGCGCATATCCCTAGAGGTTTAAGAGGCATAAACCATATGCTCTGTTTCTTCTTTTATTAAATTGGTGTAAGTTTCTCCAATAACCTCATCATTGATTGTCGTAATCTTTTCACATATCTTTCTCTTAATCATTTCCATTGAAGTCAGATGCCTCCTTTCTTCTTCCGTCAATCCAAAGAGTTTCTTTCTCCTCTGTTACGACTAGTACATCCACATCAGCAATAGACAGGTCGAGTTCATCCCCATATACAAAGAAGCCTTGGTTAATTGCCTGGCAAACATCATTCTCTATGGATCTCTTAACCTCTTTGTCCACATGCTCTTTTGCCCTTATTAACAACAGTTTCATTACTGTTCCTCCT
>NZ_JAVAXX010000536.1:0-1993 GCF_042709275.1 Bacillus sp. LR_5
TTTAATTATGACTTATTACCATAATACCTTATTTAAAACAAAATGGTGTGCCGTTATCCTGCCAAGTTTGTGCCAATTATTTTTTTGAACTTTGGATCTCTGCCTCTATTCTCTTAATATCATTATTAACAGTGGTAAGATGCTCATTTTGTAAAGTTAATAGGTAATCAAAGCCTTTGATTGCATTCTCAAACTGGCCATAATCAATAATGTCCCACCATAAAGCTGGTCTCATAACAGACTCATCTACCTCTTGAGCAAAAAGCCCCTCTTTCCTGGCGTGATAAAAGATCACTTCTTGTGTATCTTTTTTATAGCCTAAAATAGGCCCCATAGAATTATGAAACTCCAGAACTGGATGAGCAAAATTTAAATGTTGTTCTATATACCAATTTATAACCTCTTTATGTTCTTCAAGTTTTTTTTCTAATATCTTTATTTGCTCTCTTTTTAACTCATTTAATTTTTCAATCTTTGAATCTATTTCTTTTCTAGTTTCAGACAAAACTTCAATAATACCCTTTACATTTTCCATAATTATCACTCCTTTTCCTTAGTTAATTATACCTCATTATCACGATTTATCCACATTATCCACGAATTACCCATATGTTTTATACTGTGCAACTCGTCGAACTGAGCCAACCCCTTGTCCTCTCTGTTCTTAACCAATATTCCTAAAATGAATTCCACACCTGTTATTTTTGAGGAATTGACGAAAAATGCAAAGAAATAGGCCCATCCTTATTGTTTTGGATGAGCCTGGTTATATTTTAAATTTCTTCATAGCGTTGTTCATGGCGTCTTGGTTGATTCCGATGTATCGCAAGGTTGTCCGTTGGTCTGAGTGATTAAATATCTCCTGCAGCATGGCAACGTCCTTCGTTTGTTTGTAAAAGTGATAGCCGAATGTTTTCCTCAATGTATGCGTGCCAATGTCATCTAAACCAACATATTCAGCAGCAGCCTTGAGAATCTTGTATGCCATCGACCGGGAAATCGATTTGTTGATTCCTTCACGGCTTTTAAAGAGAAATTCATGATCTTCTTTCCCTTCGACATAAGCCTTAAATTCTCTTTGAAGAGCTGGCGTCATATCGATTCTCTTTTTCTTTTTCGTTTTCTTTTCTATGAGATTGAAATAAGGGCGTTTCGCGTCTCTTACCCTCAGCTGCAGAATATCTGATATGCGGAGCCCTGAATTGATACCGGTAACAAATAGCATGTAATTCCTCATGTTTTGTTCTTTTAAAAATCTCTTGATGTAGAAGATACATTCCGGATCCCGTATAGGCTGAACAAAATTCATTAAGAAGCTGCCCCTTTCTTGTAGACTTCTTCTCTTAAAGCAAACGCCAGCCTATAGAGAGCTTTTGCCTTTACACGATAATAGCTGCGCTGACTCAAGCCCATTTCTTCATATACCTCATAATCATACACTTCTTCAGATTGCATATAGAGCATTACAATGATCTGCCGTTCTCTTTGAGAAAGCCGGTTAACAGCCCTTTGAATCCTTTTTAAGAATTTGTCACGCTGAATCTCCCAATCAAGACGCTTTAATGCTGCCTCTTCTGTTGAGGAATGAAACTCATTCGTGATACTTGGCGGAACAATGCTGTAAGTAGGTGTAACTTTTGGCAAGAAATCATCTGGTACCTGTAAGAGATATAACCGGTATTGATCCAGCAGCTTCTCTGCTTTTAATTTAGTCTCTTCTTCGTCAATCTGAGGAATGTTTAATGTTAATTGATTCATATTTTTACCCTCCCGTTTATTTACGACTTAAAGCCCCGCCTTTGCCTCTTTTCAATGTTTGCCTATATTAACCCATCATTTGCCGCCAAAACCGTTCAGAACGCTCCTGCGCGTTTTTATTAGGCTTTTTCTTCCTCTTCTTCATGCCATCCCTCCGTTCAAATAAAAAACGAACACCAACCAAAGCACAGATTTCTCTGTACAATGATTAGTGTCCGAAGGCGTCTCCATCTTG
>NZ_JAVAXX010000537.1:0-1978 GCF_042709275.1 Bacillus sp. LR_5
GTTCAGAGGTGAACAAATCAGATAAATTTGAATATAGTCTAATTTACTGCAATAGATACCAAAACAATGATTAAAGCGATCTCAAGTAAGATGATAAGTCCAATATTTAAGTTAAGCCTATCAAAGTAATCACCGGTAAAGGAAATGAGTTGATAAATACCTAGCATTAGAGCTATAAAGATTGCTCCTAAAACAATTAGAGATTTTTTAGAGAAATCCTTAGCATGTTCAAAATTATAAATTATTAGGAATACAAATAGACAAGCCATAGCAATCTCGTAAGTCAACGAACCACTTGCTGAAAACCCTTGCACAATTAAGGAAACAATTAATCCAATTATGCCGATTATTTTATTCAAGACATCACCTGTTTTGTATGATCCTAGGTGCCAGCTTACTAAAATTCTCGAAACGTTTGATTGGGATTCAATTAAAGACACTCAATACACTCTATAAGGAGAAAGTAAAATGAACACTTATGTAGTCGATGACAGCAAGTATAAATGTATTTATGCGGGAACTGAGAAAGCAGCTGCTTTTAATAATGAATTTGAAAACGGAACAAGAGTAAGGGTTTGGTTTGAAGGCCATCACATAAAAACGTTTGAGAAAGAACAAAAAGAAGTCTGTGGAGTAGGAGAATGGATCCTTAAGTATGATGTTGCTACTGAATTGCAAAAGGAAGTAAATCGTTTGGAAAAGACATATTTCAAGAAGAAAGAATTGTTAGACACTATTAGACAAGCTGATGAAGTCTAAATAAAAGATAGTTTTTAACTAAACATATAAGGATGGATCGTTATCGGTAAAAGTACACGAATCGATAACGATCTCAGAATTGCAAAAGCAAACATATAATCCAGGACTTTATCAAAAGTCCAATTTGTGAAAAGATCCAGAAGAAAATTCATTAGCTTTCACCTCCAAGACAAAAATGTCCTATCTCTCTTAGATGGCATGTGTATGACACGCCTCTATAAATAAAAGAGTGAAATCCAATATGAAAATCTAAAAAGAATTGAAAAAAACATAAAAAAATATAAAGGGTGCAGTAAATGACGGAAATTAAAGCGAACTCAAATGTAAAGATTCACGTACTGGCTGACGAAACACTTGGCGGCACCAAGCCCGAATACGTAGAGGTCGATCGTAAAGCGGAGGTTGGCGATTTATTGTACATTACAAAAGTCGGTTATGAATCCGTGGATCAAACAGCAAGGGTGATTGATAATGCTTACGTTGCTAATGACATTCAGGGCTGTATTAGATTGAATCGAGAAATCAATGGGGAAAACTTTTTACTGAACGATCCTGCTGTTGGCAAATTTGTGATACTCGAACCGACCGACATCGTCCACATTGACGGTCAGCGCTACGAAATGACCGATCGTCAGGCAAAAGTAGGCGAGAAAGTTATTCATGTTTATAAAGGAGTGAACGGCATTGTGCGTGATGTTCGCAAAGCAGGCGACGATGGAGTAGATGTTGATACATATGAAGATGAAGGAGAATTATATAGCGGTCTTTATCGTGAATATTATTACGTTCTCGTCCCACTAGATAAACAGGAGAAGCACTTTGAAAGCAAAAAAAGTGGATACAAAGAAATAAAAAACCTTATACATAATGACTTAGGTATCACAAGGCAAGATATACAAGAAGTGATTAGTGTTGCGGTTTCTAATGAAGTTCAAAATATGTCTGAGTCAGGAAAGCTGGATAGTATTGCGGGAGCAAAGATTGAGTCTATTATTGAAGAAGGTTTTGACGGAGGTCGGTTGCTCTATGGGTTTAAAGAAAGGGTATCAGAAACAGTTGCCGAAGAGGTAGGTAAACGTATTGCAAATGTATTGAACATTAATGTGGAATTAAAGGGAGAAAGAAATTGACCAAACACGAACGAGAAGACTATTTAAACAGGCTTGCTGATTACGGATTAACAGAAGAAGAGGATGATGCAATGACAAGTATTATGGAC
>NZ_JAVAXX010000538.1:0-1965 GCF_042709275.1 Bacillus sp. LR_5
ATTTACTACCGGTGCAAGGAATCCGTAAATGACTAAGCGTTCTGCTTCTTCTTTCGGAATTCCGCGGCTCATCAGGTAGTAAAGCTGAATAGGGTCCACACGGCCGACAGATGCCGCATGTCCTGCAGTTACATCGTCTTCGTCAATTAAAAGAATAGGGTTTGCGTCTCCGCGTGCTTTTTCGCTGAGCATCAGCACGCGTGATTCTTGCTCCGCATTCGCTTTAGAAGCGCCATGTTCGATTTTGCCGATTCCGTTAAAGATAGAAGAAGCGGAATCCTTCATCACACCGTGCTTCAAGATATAGCCTTCAGAAGCTTTACCGAAATGGATGATTTGTGTTGTGAAGTTTTCTGTTTGCTCTCCTCTTCCGACAACAACCGTTTTCGTATCGCCGTATGTGCCGTCACCGTAA
This sequence comes from Bacillus sp. LR_5, assembly GCF_042709275.1. Classification (NCBI taxonomy): domain Bacteria; kingdom Bacillati; phylum Bacillota; class Bacilli; order Caryophanales; family Bacillaceae; genus Bacillus; species Bacillus sp. LR_5. The sequence continues at coordinate 416 of NZ_JAVAXX010000538.1, forward strand.
AGGTTTGTTGTATTTTCGGAAATCGTGTCGCCGTCGTTCATCAGGCCAAGAGCCCACTCGATTTTGCTGTCGCGTCCGCGCGCAGCACCGCGGCGGTTCACATAAGTTGTCACACCGCTTGACAGATTATCCACCGCACCGTATGTCACGCTGGCATTATCACCTGTGATGACCTCACTGATAATATTGAAGACAGCGTCTTTCGGGTTTACAGTGCTGATGTAGTTTTCTACATATGTTACAGAGCTGTGGTCTTCAGCCACAATCAGCACGTGGTTGAATAGAGCTGTATCATTGCTTTCGTGGACATAAACAGCCTGAACCGGCGTCTCCACCTGAACATTTTTCGGAACATAAAGGAATGCTCCTCCGTTAACAAGAGCCGCGTGAAGTGCAGTTAACTTATGTTCGTCAACCTTCACGCCGTCCTTCATAAAGTATTTCTCCACCAAGTCGCTGTGCTCGCGTGCAGCAGTCAGAATATCAGTGAAGATGACGCCTTTGTCTTTCAATTCTTGAGAAAGAGAAAGATGTGCCGGCGTCTGGTCACGCTGTACGTATAATGTTTTATCTTCGTTTTCAATGTCGATCAGCGCTTTTACTTCATCAGTCAAATCTTCTAATGAAGAAAGCGGTTCGTTATCCACTGTATGCTTCGCGAAATTCGTGAAGTTCCAGTTTGTGATTTTTGTTTTGTCAGGTTTCGGCATCGGCAGATCCTCAGCTTGTTCAAGAGCCTGTAAGCGCAGGTTCTTCAGCCAGGCAGGTTCTTGGTGCTTTTCGGAAAAGCTTTTGAGATACTCCTGATCTACGGATAGTTTTGTACCTAGTGTCATATTAATCCCCCTAACGCTTACGCTTCTTGGCCAACAGTTTCGTCTTCAATGCCAAGTTCTTGTTTGATCCAGTCATAACCTTCTGCTTCAAGACGCTGTGCAAGCTCTGCACCGCCGGATTTTACAACGCGGCCTTGCATCATAACGTGAACAACATCCGGAGTGATGTAGTTTAACAGGCGCTGATAGTGAGTGATCATCAGGCAGCCGAAGTTTTCGCTGCGCATTTTGTTGATCCCTTTTGATACAACTTTCAAAGCGTCAATATCAAGACCTGAGTCAATTTCATCAAGGATGGCGATTTTCGGTTCAATCATCATTAATTGAAGGATTTCGTTGCGTTTTTTCTCCCCGCCTGAGAAGCCTTCGTTAAGATAGCGCTGAGCCATTTCAGGGTCCATTTCAAGGAACTCCATGTTTTCGTCCATTTTGCGGATGAATTTCATGAGAGAAATTTCATCGCCTTCTTCTCTGCGCGCGTTGATTGCTGAGCGAAGGAAGTCGGCATTTGTCACACCGCTGATTTCACTTGGGTACTGCATCGCAAGGAATAAGCCTGCCTGCGCACGCTCGTCCACTTCCATCTCCAGTACATCTTTGCCGTCAAGCGTGATGCTGCCTTTTGTTACTTCATATTTAGGATGCCCCATAATAGCAGCTGATAAAGTGGATTTACCAGTTCCGTTCGGGCCCATTACTGCGTGGAATTCTCCA
>NZ_JAVAXX010000539.1:0-1965 GCF_042709275.1 Bacillus sp. LR_5
GTTTACTACCGGCGCAAGGAATCCATAGATGACTAAGCGTTCTGCTTCTTCTTTCGCAATTCCGCGGCTCATCAGGTAGTAAAGCTGAATAGGGTCTACACGGCCGACAGATGCCGCATGTCCTGCAGTTACATCGTCTTCGTCAATTAAAAGAATAGGGTTTGCGTCTCCGCGTGCTTTTTCACTAAGCATCAGCACACGTGATTCTTGTTCCGCATTCGCTTTAGAAGCGCCATGTTCGATTTTGCCGATTCCGTTAAAGATAGAAGAAGCAGAATCCTTCATCACACCGTGCTTCAAGATATATCCTTCTGAAGCTTTACCGAAATGGATGATTTGTGTTGTAAAGTTCTCTGTTTGCTCTCCTCTTCCGACAACAACCGTTTTCGTATCGCCGTATGTGCCGTCACCGTAAAGGTTTGTTGTGTTTTCGGAAATCGTGTCGCCATCGTTCATCAGGCCGAGAGCCCACTCGATTTTGCTGTCGCGTCCGCGAGCAGCACCGCGGCGGTTCACATATGTTGTCACACCGCTAGACAGATTATCCACCGCACCGTATGTCACGCTGGCATTATCACCTGTGATGACCTCACTGATAATATTGAAGACAGCGTCTTTCGGGTTTACAGTGCTGATGTAGTTTTCTACATACGTTACAGAACTGTGGTCTTCAGCCACAATCAGTACGTGGTTGAAGAGAGCCGTATCATTGCTTTCGTGGACATAAACAGCCTGAACCGGCGTCTCCACCTGAACATTTTTCGGAACATAAAGGAATGCTCCTCCGTTAACAAGAGCTGCGTGAAGTGCAGTTAATTTATGCTCGTCAACCTTCACGCCGTCCTTCATAAAGTATTTCTCCACCAAATCGCTGTGCTCGCGTGCGGCAGTCAGAATATCAGTGAAGATGACACCTTTGTCTTTCCATTCTTGAGAAAGAGAAAGGTATGCCGGCGTCTGGTCACGCTGTACATATAATGTTTTATCTTCGTTTTCAACATCGATCAGCGCTTTTACTTCATCAGTCAAATCTTCCAATGAAGAAAGCGGTTCGTTATCAACTGTATGCTTCGCGAAATTCGTGAAGTTCCAGTTTGTGATTTTTGTTTTATCAGGCTTCGGCATCGGCAGATCCTCAGCTTGTTCAAGAGCCTGTAAGCGCAGGTCTTTCAGCCAGGCAGGTTCTTGATGCTTTTCGGAAAAGCTTTTGAGATACTCCTGATCTACGGATAGTTTTGTACCTAGTGTCATGTTAATCCCCCTAACGCTTACGCTTCTTGACCTACAGTTTCGTCTTCAATACCAAGTTCTTGTTTGATCCAGTCATAACCTTCTGCTTCAAGACGCTGTGCAAGCTCTGCACCGCCGGATTTTACAACACGGCCTTGCATCATAACGTGAACAACATCTGGAGTGATGTAGTTTAACAGGCGCTGATAGTGAGTGATCATCAGGCAGCCGAAGTTTTCGCTGCGCATTTTGTTGATTCCTTTAGATACAACTTTCAGTGCATCAATATCAAGACCTGAGTCGATTTCATCAAGGATGGCGATTTTCGGTTCAATCATCATTAATTGAAGGATTTCGTTGCGTTTTTTCTCCCCGCCTGAGAAGCCTTCGTTAAGGTAACGCTGGGCCATTTCAGGGTCCATTTCAAGGAACTCCATGTTTTCGTCCATTTTGCGGATGAATTTCATAAGAGAAATTTCATCGCCTTCTTCTCTGCGCGCGTTGATTGCTGAGCGAAGGAAGTCGGCATTTGTCACACCGCTGATTTCACTTGGGTACTGCATCGCAAGGAATAAACCTGCCTGCGCACGCTCGTCCACTTCCATCTCCAGTACATCTTTGCCGTCAAGCGTGATGCTTCCTTTTGTTACTTCATATTTAGGATGCCCCATAATAGCAGCTGACAAAGTGGATTTACCTGTTCCGTTCGGTCCCATTACGGCGTGGAACTCTCCG
>NZ_JAVAXX010000054.1:0-30052 GCF_042709275.1 Bacillus sp. LR_5
CTTTGAGATCACAAGTCACGAATGCCTGATTGAAATTGGGTTGGACTAGCGGAGTTTTTAACGGTTTAGAACGGAGGACATTATGTTTGTAGATCAGGTCAAAGTATATGTAAAAGGCGGCGACGGCGGCAACGGGATGGTTGCGTTTCGTCGTGAAAAATATGTGCCGAAAGGCGGCCCTGCCGGCGGTGACGGAGGAAAGGGAGGAGACGTCGTTTTTGAAGTGGATGAAGGTCTCCGCACCCTGATGGATTTTAGATACAAAAAACATTTTAAAGCGATTCGCGGCGAGCATGGCATGTCCAAAAACCAGCACGGGCGAAATGCTGATGATATGGTCATTAAAGTTCCGCCAGGCACCGTTGTGACAGACGATGATACAAAGCAGGTCATCGCTGATTTAACAGAGCACGGACAGCAGGCTGTCATTGCAAGGGGCGGAAGAGGCGGAAGAGGAAATTCCCGCTTTGCTACGCCGGCTAATCCCGCGCCTCAGCTTTCAGAAAACGGCGAGCCGGGAAAAGAACGCTACGTTGTTCTTGAATTAAAAGTGCTTGCGGATGTCGGGCTTGTCGGATTCCCGAGTGTTGGAAAATCCACTTTGCTGTCTGTTGTCTCATCTGCAAAACCGAAAATTGCGGACTATCACTTTACAACGCTTGTCCCGAATCTCGGCATGGTTGAAACGGATGACGGACGCAGCTTTGTTATGGCCGATTTACCGGGACTGATTGAAGGCGCACACCAAGGCGTCGGACTTGGCCACCAGTTTTTGCGCCATATCGAACGGACACGGGTTATCGTTCACGTCATTGACATGTCCGGCTTAGAAGGCCGCGATCCGTATGAGGATTATGTGACGATTAACCAGGAGCTGAGCGAGTACAACTTGCGTCTCACGGAACGTCCGCAAATTATCGTTGCAAATAAAATGGACATGCCGCAGGCTGCGGAAAATCTTGAAGCCTTTAAAGAAAAGCTGACGGATGATTACCCGGTATTCCCGGTCAGTGCGGTGACAAGAGAAGGCCTTCGTGAGCTTCTGTTTGAAGTCGCCAATCAGCTGGAGAACACACCGGAATTCCCGCTGTATGACGAGGAAGAGCTTACACAAAACCGTGTCATGTACACGATCGAGAATGAAGAAGTGCCATTTAACATTACTCGCGATCCAGACGGTGTATTTGTGCTTTCAGGAGATAGCCTTGAGCGGTTATTCAAGATGACTGATTTCTCACGTGATGAATCGGTTAAACGGTTTGCAAGACAAATGCGCGGAATGGGTGTTGATGAAGCACTCAGAGAACGCGGTGCCAAGGATGGAGATATTATCAGGCTTCTGGAGTTTGAATTTGAATTTATTGATTAATGATGGCAGAAAGGAGAGCCTGGATGTCAGGCTCTCTATTTTAAAGGGGGGATGCAAATGAAAGAGGAGACATTTTATCTTGTCCGTGAAGATGTATTGCCCGATGCGATGAGAAAAACATTGGAAGTCAAAAAGCTGCTTGATCGAAAAAAAGCAGATTCAGTGGCAGATGCCGTTCAAAAGGTCGATTTAAGCAGAAGTGCGTTTTATAAATACAGAGATGCTGTTTTTCCATTCTACACTATGGTTAAAGAACAAATTATCACACTTTTCTTTCATTTGGAGGATAGGTCAGGTGCGTTATCTCAGCTCCTGCAGGCTGTAGCGGATTCTGGAAGCAACGTTCTTTCCATTCACCAGACGATTCCGCTTCAGGGCAGAGCAAATGTGACACTGTCTATCAGTACGTCTGCCATGGAAGAGGACATTCATACGTTAATGAATAAGCTCAGGAAGTTTGATTTTGTTGAAAAGGTTGAAATATTAGGTTCAGGTGCATAAGGGAGAGAATATCGTCATGAGAGTCGGTTACTTAGGTCCAGCAGCTACATTCACACATCTAGCAGTCAGTTCTTGTTTTCAAAACGGCGCCGAACATGTTGCTTACCGAACCATACCGGAGTGTATAGATGCGGCAGTTGCAGGCGAAGTTGATTTCGCTTTTGTTCCTTTAGAGAATGCATTAGAAGGATCAGTAAATTTAACGATAGACTATTTAATACATGAACAGCCCTTGCCAATTGTGGGTGAAATGACATTGCCGATTCATCAGCACTTGCTTGTCCATCCTTCCAGAGAGAATGCATGGAAAGAGCTCGACAAAATTTACTCGCACTCACACGCGATTGCGCAATGCCATAAATTTCTCCATCGACAATTTCCTTCCGTTCCATATGAATACGCCAATTCAACCGGGGCGGCAGCAAAATTTGTCAGTGACCATCCCGAGCTGAATATCGGGGTCATTGCCAATGACATGGCAGCTTCTACATACGAATTAAAAATTGTGAAACGAGATATACAGGATTATAGGGATAATCATACGAGATTTGTTATCCTGTCTCCTGATGAAAACATATCATTTGAAGTCAATTCAAAATTGAGTTCAAGGCCCAAAACGACCCTGATGGTAATGCTTCCGCAGGATGAATCAGGGGCTTTGCACAGAGTGCTGTCTGCTTTTTCTTGGAGAAACTTAAACTTGTCAAAAATTGAGTCACGTCCGACTAAAACCGGATTAGGCCATTATTTCTTTATTATTGATATTGAGAAAGCGTTTGATGAGGTGTTGATTCCAGGTGCCATGCAGGAGCTCGAAGCACTCGGCTGCAAAGTGAAACTTCTTGGTGCATATCAGTCCTACCAATTATAAAAAAAGCCCCTTTAAGGGCTTTTTTTAGTCTTTAATTAAAATACCTGCTTCCTCGAGTGCTAGGCAGGCTTGGTCGATGCGGTGTTCATCGGGTGCTGTCAGTGTATGGAGATGCACGCCGTCAGTCAGCTGTGATAAATAGGCTGCATTCGTAGAATTGATTTTTTTAATGAAATTGCTAACTTCCTTCCGGGTGCCTACTTGGATGGCAGCAGTTAAATCTCCGTATACGGGATGTTCGATTTTTACGTCTTTTACTGTAACACCTTCGTCCACGATGAGCTGCAGTTCCTCTTCTGTCCGTTCAGGACCGTGCAGACAAGCGATGATTCTTTCGGCCTGCTGGTGCTGCTGAGCGGCTGCATCCATGTATACATATCCTTGGCTTGTGGCGATAATCGGTTCATTTTTCGCTTTCAAGAGCGATATATCCTGTACAATAACCTGTCTTGAAACGTTCGCTTTTTTTGCGAGTTCTCCTCCTGTCAGCGGTGATGTGGATTCCTTCAGCCACAGAAGAAGCTGGTCACGCCTGTTGGCGCCCATAAGCTTTAATTCTTCGGTCAATATCGAATTCTCCTTTCTTTTGTTCCCAAAGCGCTGTAAACGTATGTAATAACTTATCCAGCTGTTCAGCCGTTGTATGCCTTCCAAAAGAGATGCGGATAAATTGGAGGGCTTCTTGTTCTGTTTTTCTTAATGCTTTCATCGTTGCAGACGGACCGTGATAACCGGCAGAACAAGCGCTGCCCGTTGAAATGCAAATATTACTCCGATTACATTCTAACATAACATATTGTCCTTCAAATGAGTGAAAAAAACACCCTATAATATGCGGAAGACATTCTGCTTGTGAAGTGTCTGCCGCAAGAGTTACAGGGAGAGACCGGATGCGGATTTGGTCTAGAAAGTATGTTCTTAACGCCTCATTGCGGGATATCTGTTTTTCCATTTCGCTTATTATTAGCTCCGCAGCAGCAGTGAAGGCTCCGATTCCGGGGACATTCACGGTGCCGGCTCTGAATCCATGTTCGTGAGTGATGAGAGGATAAACGGGTTTCCAAGGGACATTTGGCCGAATATAGACCGCACCCACCCCTTTAGGACCGTGGACTTTATGGCTGGACAAAGAGAGTGCATCCACCCCCAATTCTTCTGTATCGATTGGGATTTTTCCAAACGTTTGAACAGCGTCGCTATGAAGAAGAATACCCCTATTGTGGAGGTATGAAGACAGACGTTGAATGGGCTGAATGATCCCGGTTTCAGAATTGGCATGCTGAATAGATACCAGGCCTGTTTCCGGCCGGATATGAGCTGCCAATATTTCCTCGGTAATAAGCCCGTATTCATCCGGTTCAATGATTGTTACATCAAATCCATGCTGTTCTAGAAAAGCAGCACAGCTATGAATGGACTGATGCTCCATGGCAGTCGTAATGAAATGTCTTTTTGCTTTTGGCAGGCCGTTTAGCAATGATTGAATGGCCAGAAAATTGGATTCAGTGCCGCCGCTTGTAAAATAGATGCCGCTTGCTTCTCCGCCAATGATATTGGCGATTTTTTCACGGCAGTACTCCAGTATGTGCTTTGCTTTTCCTCCCGCATCATGCAGGCTGCTGGCATTTCCGTACATATCCATGCTGAGTTTCTGATATACGTTAAGGGCTTCCTCACAAATAGGCGTTGTCGCTGCAAAATCTAAATAAATCATCCGGTCTTCCTCCATCCGTTCTCCATAAAAAACTCTTGAGTTTATTTTATCCTTGTGTAAATATAGGTGTCAAGACAGGTGTAAACAACAGGAGGGTGGCATATGTCTAAAAAGACGATTGCAGTCATCGGTTCAGGGGCGGCGGCACTTTCTTTAGCGTCAGCTTTCCCGCCCTCATATGAAGTGACTGTCATCACTAAAAAAAGCGTCAAAAATAGCAACTCTGTCTACGCGCAAGGCGGCATTGCTGCGGCTTATGCAAAAGGTGACTCGATTGAAGCCCATCTGGAGGATACGTTATATGCAGGATGCGGACATAATGATCTAGCTATTACAGCAGACGTTTTACATGATGGAAAAATCATGATTCAAAGCCTATTGGAGAGTGAATTTCCATTCGACCGCAATGAGCAAGGCGATGTTTGTCTTGGCAGAGAAGGAGCCCACTCATACAACCGTATTTTTCATGCAGGCGGAGACGCAACAGGCAGACTGCTTGTTGATTATTTGCTGAAACAGATCGACAGCAACATCGAGTTAATCGAGCATGAAACAGCAGCAGATTTGCTTGTTGAGAATGGACGCTGTATCGGCGTCATGACAAAAGACAGCCAGGGGCAGATCAAGGTAAGACATGCGGATGAAGTTGTGCTGGCGGCTGGCGGATGCGGGAGTCTGTTTCTTCACCATACGAACGATTCATCTGTCACAGGTGACGGCCTTTCTTTAGCTTACCGGGCCGGAGCGGAATTAACTGATTTAGAGTTTACCCAGTTTCACCCGACACTGCTTGTAAAAAATGGTGTTTCCTACGGGCTTGTTTCAGAGGCTGTCAGAGGGGAAGGCGGATGTTTAGTTGACGAAAATGGCCGCCGGGTTATGGCTGAACGACATCCTTTAGGTGACTTGGCTCCAAGGGACATCGTCTCACGGGTTATTCATGAAGAAATGGCAAAAGGAAACCGCGTTTACATTGACTGCAGTGCGATTTCTGATTTCGAAGCACGTTTCCCTACCATCACCGCTATTTGTGAAAAAGCAGGGGTTGATATCCAAAGCGGAAAAATCCCTGTGGCACCGGGAATGCATTTCTTAATGGGAGGTGTTTCAGTTAGTTGCTGGGGGGAAACGACAGTACCGGGGCTTTATGCGATTGGAGAGACTGCATGTACCGGTTTACATGGAGCCAATCGGCTTGCGAGCAATTCCTTGTTGGAGGCACTGGTGTTTGGAAAAAGAGCAGCAGAGCATATTATGCAAAAACCGGTTTATAACAGGCAATATCAATCATCATCAGAAACCAGCGTAATCTACAAGGTGCCGAATACAGAGGTGTATGAATTGCAAAGCAGAATGACAAACCACATGTCTATCTTGCGGGAACAAGGCAGTCTGATTGAGCTGAGCAACTGGCTTCATATGCTGTCTTTTCAGGAAATGAATGTGAAGGACATCACAATACCTCAGCTGGAGCTTTCTCATTTATGGCAGGCTGCAAAGCTGATGACATCTTCTGCGCTTTTGCGGGAGGAAAGCAGAGGGGCTCACTTCCGCACCGATTTTCCTCAAGCTGATGTGCGCTGGCAAGGAAGACAAATTGTCCATACAAAAAAGGGAACGAAGATTAGAAAAAACGAGGGGATTTGGAAAAATGAATCATTTACAGCTGAAAAAATTGCTGAATCACTTTTTTCTTGAGGATATAGGGATGGGGGATTTAACATCGCAGGCCATCTTTAGAGAACAGAGCTGTGAAGCTGAGATTGTTGCAAAGTCAGACGGTATCTTTGCAGGAGCTGCGGTGATAAAAGAGGGCTTTGCTTTATTAGATGAAAATGTTCAAACCATTTTACACAAAACAGATGGAGACATTTTGCGAAAAGGTGAAGTGATTGCCGTGTTACGCGGTCCGGCGGCTGCGCTTCTGTCAGGAGAGCGGGTCGTATTAAATCTTATTCAGAGGCTGTCAGGAATTGCGACGATGACAAGGGAGGCAGTCCGTAGGCTGGATGATGAACAGATTAAAATTTGTGACACGAGAAAAACAACACCGGGGCTGAGAATGCTGGAAAAATACGCTGTCAGAGCGGGCGGCGGGTATAATCATCGATTCGGCTTGTATGACGGCGTCATGATTAAAGACAATCATATTGCAGCATGTGGCTCTATTTTAGAGGCATGCCAAAAAGCGCGTCAGACCGTGGGACATATGGTAAATATTGAGGTGGAAATTGAAACGGAGGAACAACTGCGAGAAGCAATTGAAGCAGGCGCAGATGTTATTATGTTTGACAACTGCCCGCCTGAGACGGTCCGTCATTTTGCAACTCTCACACCGGACCATATAAAAACTGAAGCTTCGGGCGGGATTACGTTAGAATCTTTGGCTGCTTTTAAAGGGACGGGCGTGAATTATATTTCATTAGGGTTTCTGACTCATTCCGTCAAAAGTTTAGATATCAGCATGGATGTTACATTATCAAATGAATCTGCGGAGGAATGCCGTTATGTCAATTCTTGATGTGATAAAACGATCGAATGATATGATGCCTGAAGGTTACAAAGGAATGTCGAGAAAGGATATGGAAACGCGTGTTGCCGCCATTAAGAAAAAGTACGGCAGCAGGCTCTTTATACCAGGACATCATTATCAAAAAGATGAAGTGATACAATTTGCTGACCAAACAGGCGATTCCCTGCAGCTGGCCCAAATTGCGGAAAAAAACAAAGAAGCGGATTATATTGTTTTTTGTGGCGTACACTTTATGGCAGAAACCGCTGATATGCTGACAGGCGAGGAACAAACGGTCATCCTGCCTGATATGAGAGCAGGGTGTTCTATGGCCGACATGGCTGATATGCAGCAGACCAATAGGGCATGGGAGAAACTTCAGCATATATTTGGAGATACGATCATACCTTTAACTTATGTGAACTCCACTGCGGAGATCAAGGCTTTCGTCGGTAAGCATGGCGGAGCGACTGTGACTTCTTCGAATGCGAAAAAAGTGCTTAAATGGGCGTTTACACAGAAAAAACGAATTTTATTTTTGCCTGATCAGCATTTAGGGAGAAATACGGCTTATGATTTGGGCATCGCGCTTGAGGATATGGCTGTGTGGGATCCGATAAAAGATGAATTAGTAGCTGAACCTGAGCATAAGAATGTGAAAGTGATTTTGTGGAAAGGGCACTGCTCTGTTCACGAAAAATTCACCGCGAAAAATATCCAAGATGTGAGGGACCGTGATCCTGACATTCGGATCATTGTGCATCCGGAGTGTTCACATGAAGTCGTGACACTAAGTGACGACAGCGGATCAACAAAATATATTATCGATACAATCAACCAGGCTCCGGCGGGAAGCAAGTGGGCAATCGGAACAGAAATGAATCTTGTTCAGCGGATTATTCACGATCACCCTGATAAACAAGTCGAATCACTTAATCCTGACATGTGCCCATGTCTGACAATGAACCGAATCGATTTGCCGCATTTGCTGTGGTCTTTGGAACAAATAGAAAAAGGAGAACCTTCGGGTGTGATCAAGGTGCCAAAAGCCATTCAGCAAGATGCCCTCCTTGCCCTGAATCGAATGCTTTCGATCACGTAAATCAGAAATATTTCCCCTCCTGTACTCATAACTTCTTTTGTTCAGGCATATGTTGTGAAGAAACATATTGTAATCACAGCTGAACTGTTCACGTTTTGCATAGGAGGGGAAAACGTTGAAAATCCATATCGTTCAAAAAGGCGATTCGCTCTTGAAAATAGCTGAAAAGTACGGAGTCGATATTGAGGAAGTGAAGAAGCTTAATACACAGCTCAGCAATCCAGACTTAGTCATGCCTGGAATGAAAATAAAAGTGCCGTCTGAAGGTGTCCCGGTCAGAAAAGAGCCAAAAGCGGGCAAAAGTCCGGTACCCGGGAGTGTGAAGCAAGATCATCCATATGCGAAAGAGAAGCCTAAATCCGTTGTCGACGTAGAAGACACAAAGCCGAAAGAAAAGAAGTCTGTGCCGTATGTCCCGCCGATGCCTAATTTGCAGGAAAATGTGTATCCTGAAGCTGATGTGAACGATTATTATGATATGAAACAGCTTTTCCAGCCTTGGTCGCCTCCTAAACCGGAGGAGCCGAAAAAACATCATGACGGAAATATGGATCAGATGTATCACATGCAAGACCAAGATCAATTTCCACAACAGGAGGCTATGAGTAATATGGAAAATGCAAATTATCCGAATATGCCTAATATGCCAAAGGCGCCAGAGGTAGGCGGTATGGAAGAAGAAAACGTTCATCACACAGTTCCGAATATGCCGGCTGTTCAGCCTTATCATCATTATCCGGCTCATTTCGTGCCATGTCCGGTTCCTGTTTCACCAATTCTTCCAGGGTCAGGATTATGCTACCCGTACTATCCGGCACAAGCTTATCCAATGTATCAGCCACATGGATACCAGCCAAGTTTTGTATCGCCTCAGTATGATCCGGGTCAATATGAAAACCAGTATCATGAAAACAGCCATCACGGACATTTCGGTTCATACGGAGCGCCTCAATACGCATCTCCGGCTTATGGATCTCCGTATGGACATATGCCGTATGGCCCTCATTATGGCACTCCTCAAGTGATGGGTGCATACCAGCCGCCAGCGGCCCCAGGATACATGCCGTATAAAGATCATGACGACTGCGGATGTGATGATGATCATCAGCCATATTACTCCGCACCTGGCTATTCTGGAGGCGGAGCTTATGGTACCCCTAATATGCCTTACGGCGGCGCGAATCCAAATCCATATGCGGCCGGAGTTTCTATGCCAATGGCGAATCAGCCTTCTGTAAACCAAATGTTTGGCCGGCCGGAAGAAGAAAATGAGTGATTGTGCGGAACGATGTAAATCGTTCCTTTTTTTGTTTCGGCGCAGATCACTGTCAAATGGACAGAACTTACACGCTTAACATCCCCCTCGGACGCACATGATAAAAACGAGCAAACATGCTCAATTCGTCCACGGGGGGTTTTTCCATTGGGTAAAAAAATGACGATCGCAAGCTTGATTCTAATGACAGCGGGCTTAACAGCATGCGGAGCAAACGATAATGCTATGAATGATACACGCAATAACGGCAACACCCGTCCAATCGGATATTATACAAATGAAAATGACGCTGACAGACAGGGAGAAGGAATCGACAATGATGGTCCTGTTACTGAATTAATGGAGGACCAGAACGGCGGTAACCGAAACACAACGAATGTGAATAACCGTGACCGTGTTACTGCTGACGATCGCGTTCCTTTGGCAACTGACGGAACATATAACAACACGAATAACAGAAACATGAATCGGAACGTGACGAACAACGGATATAACAACCAAGAAAACAGAAGACTGGCTGCAAAAATTGCCAACCGTGTGAAACAAGTGAAAAATGTCAATGACACACAAGTGATGGTAACGGATGACCGAGTAGTCGTCGCAGTCAGAAGCCATACAGATTTCACAAAGTCCGACAGGGATAACGTTGCAAAAGCGGCACGCAACTATGCGAATGACCGTGACGTCCAAGTGTCCACAGATAAAGGACTGTTCAGAAGACTTCATAAAATGAACGCCCGCTAAGGATGAAGGCTGCCGGAAGTGATGTTCGGCAGCCTTTTTCATTGCATCAACGGACAATACCCATTAAAGTGTACATAGAAAATGTAAAAGAAGGTGAAAACATGGCAGGCCATTCCAAGTGGAAAAACATACAAAAAAGAAAAAATGCGCAGGATGCAAAGCGCGGGAAAATATTTATGAAGCTTGCGAAAGAAATCTATGTGGCAGCGAAAGAAGGCGGAGCTGATCCTGAAGCAAATTCAGCATTGCGTCTTGTCATCGAAAAAGCAAAAGGCGCCAATATGCCGAATGAAAATATAGACCGTGCCATTAAAAAAGCTGCGGGGAGCTTAGATGGAAGCAGCTATGAGGAAATTACCTATGAAGGCTATGGCCCATCAGGGATTGCCGTGATGGTTGAATGTGTAACAGATAACAAAAACCGAACGGCCTCAAATGTGCGGACAGCATTTAATAAAAATGGCGGAAGTCTGGGAGAAAGCGGATGTGTAGCCTTTTTATTTGAACGGAAGGGATTTATTGCAATCGACCGTACAGATCGGCAAATAGAAGAAGATGAGCTCATGCTGGATGTGCTGGAAGCAGGGGGAGAAGAACTGAAGACTGAAGAAGACCAATATGAGGTATTAACAGAGCCCGAGCGTTTTGAAAAGGTAAAAACAGCTCTCGAATCGAAATATCCAATTTCTTCGGCAGAGGTGACCATGCTTCCGAAAACCTATGCAGATGCCGATGATCAGGCTGTTGAGAAGCTGGAAAAATTGATCGACATCCTTGAGGATGACGATGATGTTCAAGAAGTATATACCAATTATCGCTCATAAAAAACCGGCACGATGTCATATCGGGCCGGTTTTTGTATATTCAAGAGACACGCTCATTTTCCTGTGTGTATTCTTTCTCCCAGAAATCAGCGTTTTTGATCCCCAGCGCTTTCGGATCAAAGACCGGGTCTAAGCCCTGCTTCTTTTGGCGCTCGTAATCCTTTAAAGCGAGAAGCGCCGGTTTGGCTAACAGCACAATTGCAATGACGTTCAGCCATACCATAATGCCAAGCCCTGCATCGCCTAATGCCCAAGCAAGAGAAGCGGTTTTCACTGTTCCATAGAACGTCGCGGCTAAAATAATCAGTTTTAAGCCAAGCATTGCCCATTTGCTTTCTCTGCCTCGGGCTAAATAGACGATATTTGTTTCTGCGATGTAGTAATATGCCATAATTGTTGTAAATGCGAAGAAGAATAAAGCGATGGCAACAAAGCCTGCACCGAATCCGGGAAGAACATTGTCAATGGCCGCTTGTGTGAAACCGGGCCCCGCCTCTACGCCTTTAAGTTGATGAACGATAAAGGAACCATCTGCAGCCTGAGTATTGTACATGCCGGTAAACAAGATCATGAAAGCTGTAGCGGAACATACAAATAACGTGTCGATATAAACAGAAAATGCCTGAACCAGCCCCTGCTTGACCGGGTGGGAAACTTCTGCAGCGGCCGCCGGATGCGGGCCGGTTCCCTGGCCAGCTTCGTTTGAGTAAATGCCTCGTTTGACACCCCAGGAAATCGCCATGCCGATCAGGCCGCCAAAAGCGGAATCTAAAGCAAAAGCGCTTTTGAAAATCAATGAGATCACAGCAGGCAATTCAGAAACATTCATGATAATAATGATCAAAGACAGCAGGATATAGCCAATGGCCATAAACGGAACAATCATTTGCGCGGCACTGGCAATTCGTTTGACACCGCCAAAAATGATAAACCCTAATAATAAAACGAGAACACAGCCTGTAATGGCAGGGGAGATGCCGAATGCATTTTTGACGCCAGCCGCAATGGAGTTGGACTGTACGCCCGGCATCAGAAGGGCCATTGCAATAAGGGCAGCAGCGGCAAAAAAGACGGCAAACCACTTAATGCCTAAGCCTTTTTCAATATAATAAGCCGGACCCCCTCGATATTGGCCGCCTTGTTTCACTTTGTAAATTTGGGCAAGAGTTGACTCAACAAAGGCGCTCGCCGCACCGATAAAGGCAATCGCCCACATCCAGAACACCGCACCGGGTCCGCCGAATGCAATTGCTGTCGCCACACCCGCGATGTTTCCTGTCCCCACTCGTCCGGACAGCGCAATCGATAATGCTTGAAAAGAAGAAACGCCGGCTTCAGAGCTCTTTCCTTTGAACATCAGAACAATCATTTCTTTCAAATGTCTGACTTGTAAAAAACGGGTCATAATAGAAAAGATTAATCCAATCCCCAATAAAATATAAATGACAGGGGTACTCCATAAGACCTCGTTTAAACTAGTAACAAAATCTGCCATTAGGCTTCCTCCTCACTTCATTTCGAATACATGTATAAAAAGGATTTTGGGCTAATTGAACTATTTCTACAATCGATTTGTCACATTATATGACCGGTAATTATCAATAAGAAGAGGAAGGAAAAAAGAAAAACGCAGCATATTGATTACGCTGCGTTTTTCTAAATTTCACCACATATCAGGTTCATACTATCTTTACATTTCCTTAAAATTCCCTCAATAAAGCGGTGGTATGATGAAATAAAACAAATAAAGGGTGAGGGGAGACAGAAATGGAGAAAACGACTTGTCATTCCAGCGAGAAAGGCTCAGAAGCGGTCTACTTAACTGTGAGAGGCTATCGAATTAAGCTGTCGCCTGAACAAATGAAACTGATTTCTGCCTTTAGAAAGTAAAAATATATGGACGAAGGCAGCCGCTTGTGCGGCTGCCTTTTTGATTTAAGAATATTTTCTTTTCCGTTGTGCGAAATGCTTTTGTAACCAATTTTTCTTATATAAAAATGCGATGATCTCCAGCCAAAAACCCGGAATCTTTTTGGGGAATATCGGTTTTTTATAGAGTGCATGATAAGCTGATTTTAAATCGTCCCACTGGGTGCACTTTTTTGTCTGTTCGAATCTTGCAACATCAATCACCCGCACTGTCCCGGTTTCTGTCAGAATCAGATTCCGCAAATGAATGTCTGACGGGTTCAGGCCAGCTGCCCGGGCGTCAGAAAGTGCTTCTTCAACCTGCTGAATCATGTCATCACTAATCACAATGCCTTTCTTCAGACAGTTATAAAAGGTTTCGCCTTTAATATATTCCATGAGAATAAATGAATCACCAGTTTCGTAAATGTCAGGGTAGAATGCGGACCCGGCTAATTTTTCATAGATCGCGGCTTCTTTGACGGCTGTCGCTTGATACTCCGGAAAAAATACTTTCAGCGCCATTTTTCGATCGCCTTCTGTTAAGGCAAACACATAGGCGCTTCTTCCCTTGCCGATTAGTGTTAATTCCTCGGGTTTTTCTTTGACTTTATCAAATCTGCTGTTCTTGCGGTATATGACTGAATGGGCCAGTGCCTCTGCTTTTGTCAGCATTTCATTCACCTTCTTTGCTCTATTTTATGCAGTTGTTTATAGGAAAATCATAAACTGTTCAGGAAAAAGAGCCTAATTCTAGTGTATCTGGTCTTGAAGAAGAAGGCTACCTATAAGCATTAATTGTGATAAAAGAGACATAGAGCGCTCATTTCTATTCTTGAAAAGCGCTTACAAATGGGATAGTATTAATTTTAAATAAAGCGCTTTCGTAAATGTTCAAGGGGGAACAAGCCATGACAAAACAGATTGTGACAGGGATTATCGGTGCAGGGCGCATCGGCAAACTTCATGTTCAAAATATACGCCGGATTCCTCATATGAAAATAAAAGCAGTCTCTGATATTCAGGTAAGCCGTATAAAAAGCTGGGCCGACAGTCATCAGATTGAATACATAACCTCTGATTATCGTGAGTTATTACATGACCCGGATATTGACGCTGTTTTTATTTGCTCACCGACAGCCGTACATGCACAGATGATAAGAGAAGCAGCCGAGGCGAAAAAGCATATTTTTTGTGAGAAGCCCGTCAGTTTCTCTCTGGACGAAACAAAAGAAGCGCTTGCGGCCGTCCGGAAACACGGGGTTGCACTCCAAGTCGGATTCAATCGCCGTTTTGATCCTCATTTTAAGAAAATCAAAACAATTGTTGAAAATGGTGAAATCGGTACGCCCCATTTATTAAAAATCACGTCGCGGGACCCAGAGCCCCCGAATATAGATTATGTCCGTACTTCAGGCGGCTTGTTTATGGATATGTCGATCCATGATTTTGATATGGCCAGGTATATTGTGGGAAGCGAAGTGACGGAAGTGTATGCAAAAGGGGCGGCTCTGGTGAATCCCTCTTTTGCAGAGCTGGGCGATATTGATACAGCTGTCATTACACTGACTTTTGAAAACGGTGCCATGGCTGTGATTGACAACAGCCGCCAAGCTGTGTACGGATATGACCAGCGGGTCGAGGTTTTCGGGACGAAAGGCTCTGCAGCGGCGGACAACAGCAGGCCGACGACGGTTGAAGTGTCAACTGCTGATTTTGTGATGAAGGATAAACCGCATTTCTTTTTCCTTGAACGTTATAAAGATGCGTATGAGGAGGAGGTTCTTCGGTTTGCAGAAGCGATCAAAACAAACCGGGAAACTGCCTGCACCGGCAATGACGGTTTTCAGGCGGAACGGATCGCCAGAGCGGCACAGCAATCGCTTGCTTTTGGCATGCCTGTCAGTATTGAGCATACTGAAAAAGTCGCTTTTTGACCAAACGGGATTACATTTCAGCAAGCTTGGGTATAGAACCTCCATTGATACTTTAGAAAAAAAGTAGGCGGTGGAGAAAATGAATACAGCACATGCTAAAGGAAATGTTTTGGATAAAATCGGAATTCCTTCTCACATGGTTTGGGGTTATATTGGCGTTGTCATCTTTATGGTTGGAGACGGGCTCGAACAAGGCTGGCTGTCTCCTTTTCTCGTTGATCATGGTCTCAGCATGCAGCAATCCGCATCGTTATTTACCATGTACGGCATTGCTGTCACCATCTCGGCTTGGCTATCAGGCACGTTTGTCCAAACTTGGGGGCCAAGAAAAACGATGACTGTCGGCTTGCTTGCATTTATCCTCGGTTCGGCCGCTTTTATCGGCTGGGCGATTCCTCATATGCATTATCCGGCTCTCTTAGGCAGCTATGCACTTAGAGGCTTAGGATATCCGCTGTTTGCATACTCTTTTCTCGTGTGGGTGTCATACAGCACCTCTCATCATATTCTCGGAAAAGCCGTCGGCTGGTTTTGGTTTATGTTTACGTGCGGCCTTAACGTACTCGGTCCGTTCTATTCCAGCTATGCGGTTCCGGTCTTTGGAGAAATCAATACGCTTTGGAGCGCTTTACTGTTTGTGGCGGCAGGCGGATTCCTCGCCCTATTTTTTAACAAAGATAAATTTACACCGGTACAAAAACAAGATCAGCCGAAATGGAAAGAACTGTCGAAGGCATTTACAATTATGTTTGAAAACCCTAAAGTCGGCATCGGCGGAGTGGTCAAGACGATTAATGCCATAGGACAATTCGGATTTGCCATCTTTCTCCCTACTTATTTAGCGCGTTACGGGTATTCCGTTTCGGAATGGCTGCAAATATGGGGGACGCTATTTTTTGTGAATATTGTGTTTAATATCATTTTCGGTGCAATCGGAGATAAACTTGGCTGGCGCAATACCGTGATGTGGTTTGGCGGTGTCGGGTGCGGTATTTTTACGCTGGCGCTTTATTACACGCCACAGTTGATCGGGCATCAGTATTGGGTGCTGATGATTATCGCTTGCTGTTACGGTGCGGCATTGGCTGGCTACGTTCCATTAAGCGCGCTTTTGCCGACGCTTGCACCTGATAATAAAGGCGCTGCCATGTCAGTGTTAAATCTGGGATCTGGTTTATGTGCGTTTATCGCGCCGGGCATCGTAAGTCTTTTCATTGGACCGCTCGGCGCAGGCGGGGTCATTTGGATCTTTGCAGTATTGTATTTTTTCAGCGCTTTTCTGACACAATTCTTGACGATTTCTGAGAAAAGCGCCGGTGTGTATACGGAGGAACGGCTTGTCAGAGAAAACGTGCAAACAAATTTCGAGAAAACGGTTAAGCAGTAGCCTCTTTGGTCAAACTAGTCATAAACGTGTGCAAAGAGGTGTAGAGGGTGAAACGATTCAGCACGGCGTATCTTTTGCTGGGCATTCTTTGCTCAGCCGCAGCATTTCTAATAGATGCTCCTCCCCGCGCGCTTGGGGCGGAAGTGGAGCACTATGAACCGCTGCAAGTGCATGTGCAGCTTGAGAAAGTGTATTTGGACGGAGATGTCAGCATTGAGCATAAACGTGAAAAAGTGCTTTCTATGGATGATTTTTGGGCAGCCTATGCCGGCTGGACGCTTGTCGAACAAAAAAAGGGATATGTGCTCTTCCGGAAGCAAATGGACGATATTTCACCGCTCAGTAAGGTAAATGGGTATATCGGTGTATCGGATAATGGAGTGATCTCCACTTTTCATGGTCGGCCTGAGTCAGCTTCCGAACCGATTCAGTCTTTTTTTCAAATTGATTTAGAAAGGCTGGAAAGCCATATGCAAAAAAATCTGCTGAAAGGCATTCCATTTCGGACAAAAGCGGAGTTTGAGGATGTCATAGAACACATAAAGACATACAGCGGATAACGTCCGCTGATTGAAGACATGTAATCATGTCTTTTTTTTTCGTGGAAGAATGAGAGAGAAGCGAACGTATGTTAACTTTTCTATAAGACTTTGGCTGTTTTTATGGTACAATGAAGAACAGTCAAAGAGGTGAATTTGCGTGATTGAATTTGTTAAAGGGACGATTGATTATGTATCTCCCCAATATATTGTGATAGAGAACGGCGGCATTGGCTATCAGATTTTCACGCCGAATCCGTTTATATATAAGGAGAGAAACCAAGAAACGATTTTTACGTACCATCATATCAGAGAGGATGCTTTTTCGCTTTACGGTTTTTCAACAAGAGAGGAGAAGGCGCTCTTTACAAAACTGTTAAACGTGACCGGAATCGGTCCAAAAGGCGCACTCGCCATCTTGGGCTCAGGTGATCCGGGAGCGGTAATCCAAGCGATTGAAAATGAGGATGAAGCCTTTTTGGTCAAGTTTCCTGGTGTAGGAAAGAAAACTGCTCGCCAGATTATTCTTGACTTAAAAGGAAAACTCGCTGATGTTGTGCCTGAAATGATTGAAAATCTGTTTAATCATGAAGAAAGGCTTGAAAAACAAACAGCAGAAACAGCTCTGGAAGAAGCGCTAGAGGCCCTCAGGGTTCTCGGATATGCTGAAAAAGAAATTAAAAAGGTGCTTCCTCACTTAAAAGAAGATACTGGACTCACAACAGACCAATATGTGAAAAAAGCATTACAAAAACTATTGAAGTAAGGTGATGTTCATGGATGAACGGCTCGTCTCAAGTGAAGCAGACAACCATGAATCAGTGATAGAGCAAAGCCTGAGGCCGCAAAATTTGGCTCAGTATATCGGGCAGCATAAGGTGAAAGAAAATTTGCGCGTGTTTATAGATGCGGCAAAAATGAGACAGGAGACACTTGATCATGTTCTTCTGTACGGGCCGCCCGGACTCGGGAAAACAACGCTTGCTTCCATCGTTGCCAATGAAATGGGAGTGGAATTACGTACGACATCTGGGCCTGCGATTGAAAGGCCTGGTGATTTGGCTGCCATATTAACGGCGCTAGAGCCGGGAGATGTATTATTTATCGATGAAATACATAGGCTTCATAGATCGATTGAAGAGGTGCTGTATCCTGCGATGGAAGACTTTTGTCTGGATATTGTGATCGGCAAAGGCCCTTCTGCCCGCTCAGTCCGGCTCGATCTTCCTCCTTTTACGCTTGTAGGCGCAACGACGAGGGTAGGGCTTTTGACGGCGCCGTTAAGAGATCGTTTCGGCGTAATGTCTCGCCTTGAGTACTATACGCAAGAAGAGCTGGCGGACATTGTCACAAGAACCGCTGATGTATTCGAGGTTGAAATTGATAACCCGTCTGCTCTCGAAATCGCGAGGCGATCGAGAGGGACGCCCCGCGTAGCGAACCGCCTGCTGAGAAGGGTCCGGGATTTCGCCCAGGTGCTGGGTGACAGCCGGATCACGGAAGAGATTTCGCAGGATGCGCTGGAGCGGCTGCAGGTTGACCGTCTCGGTTTGGATCATATTGATCACAAGCTGCTGATGGGCATGATCGAAAAATTTAACGGCGGTCCGGTGGGTCTTGATACCATTTCAGCCACGATCGGCGAAGAACCGCATACGATTGAAGACGTGTACGAACCGTACCTCCTGCAAATCGGATTTATCCAAAGAACGCCGCGGGGAAGGATCGTGACACCGGCCGTTTATCATCATTTCCAAATGGAGGCTCCCCGATATGACTGAATTTCCTAAGATCATTATGATTCTTGGTGCTGTTTTGCTTATCATCGGAGCAGTGTTGCATTTTGTCGGCAAGATGCCGGGAGATATTTTTGTGAAAAAAGGAAATGTCACGTTTTTCTTCCCGGTTGTCACTTGTATCATCATAAGTGTGGTATTATCAATTTTGCTTAATCTATTCGGCAGAATGAAATAACAAAAGACTAGAATAAAGGTGAAATCATCATGAAAGTCGATTTATTTGATTTTGAATTACCGGAACGTTTAATTGCACAAGTGCCGTTGGAGCAGCGTGATGCTTCAAGGCTGATGGTGCTTGATAAACATACAGGAAAGCTGACTGACAGCTCGTTTAAACACATTATCAGCTTCTTTAAAGAAGGAGATTGTCTTGTGCTGAACAATACCCGTGTGCTGCCTGCGCGGTTATTCGGCACAAAAGAGGATACTGGCGCGAAAGTGGAACTGCTTTTGCTGAAACAGGAAGCTGGTGACAGGTGGGAAACACTTGCCAAACCGGCGAAACGGGTAAAAAAAGGAACCATTGTGACATTTGGAGACGGAAGGTTGAAAGCTGTCTGCACGGAAGAGCTTGAGCATGGCGGCAGAAAAATGGAATTCCAGTATGACGGTATTTTCTACGAAGTGCTGGAATCCCTTGGAGAGATGCCGCTCCCGCCATATATTAAAGAACAGCTTGATGACAGAGAGCGCTACCAGACCGTGTATTCTAAAGAAATCGGCTCAGCGGCCGCGCCTACTGCAGGCCTTCACTTCACGGAAGAAATCTTACAGCAATTGAAAGACAAAGGTGTGCAAATTGAGTTCATCACTCTGCACGTAGGCCTTGGAACGTTTCGCCCTGTGAGTGCCGATGACGTTGAAGAGCATAATATGCATGCGGAGTTTTATCAAATGTCAGAAGAAACGGCTGCAGCCTTAAACAAAGTGAGAGAAAAGGGAGGCCGGATCATTTCCGTCGGCACGACATCGACACGCACGCTTGAAACGATTGCCGGGGAACATGACGGGCAATTTAAAGCATCAAGCGGCTGGACATCTATTTTTATTTATCCGGGCTATGAATTTAAAGCCATTGACGGAATGATTACAAACTTCCATTTGCCGAAATCGTCTTTGATTATGCTGGTGAGCGCGCTTGCTGGAAGAGAAAACGTTCTGCGCGCTTATAATCATGCGGTGGAAGAGGAATACCGTTTCTTCAGCTTCGGAGACGCGATGCTGATTCTATAATTTAAGAACAGGAGGCCTCATCAAAAGTGGCTGAACAACCAATACGCTATGAATTTATAAAAGAATGCAAACAAACAGGAGCGCGGCTGGGCAAAGTGCATACCCCTCACGGCTCCTTTGAAACGCCAGTTTTTATGCCGGTCGGCACACTGGCGACAGTCAAAACGATGTCACCTGAAGAGCTGAAAGCAATGGATGCGGGCATCATTTTAAGCAACACCTATCACCTATGGCTCCGCCCGGGTCACGATATTGTCAAAGAAGCCGGCGGGCTCCATAAATTTATGAACTGGGACCGCGCGATTTTAACAGATTCAGGCGGTTTTCAGGTCTTTTCTTTAAGCAAGTTTCGTAATATAGAGGAAGAGGGCGTTCATTTCCGCAATCACCTAAATGGAGACAAGCTGTTTTTATCTCCGGAAAAAGCGATGGAGATCCAAAACGCACTCGGCTCTGATATTATGATGGCGTTTGACGAATGCCCGCCATATCCGGCAGAGTACGATTATATGAAGCGGTCAGTAGAACGGACAAGCCGCTGGGCAGAACGCTGCCTGAATGCCCACAACCGTCAGGATGAACAAGGGCTGTTTGGCATTGTACAAGGCGGAGAATATGAAGATCTGCGCACGCAAAGCGCGAAGGACTTGATTTCTCTTGATTTTCCGGGATATGCTATAGGCGGATTATCTGTCGGTGAACCGAAGGATGTCATGAACCGTGTGCTCGAGTTTACAACACCGCTTTTGCCGAAGGATAAACCGAGATATCTGATGGGAGTTGGTTCTCCGGACGCGCTGATCGACGGAGCGATCCGCGGGGTCGACATGTTTGACTGTGTGCTGCCTACCCGGATTGCAAGAAACGGCACTGTGTTTACAGCTGAAGGCCGTCTCAATATGAAAAATGCGAAATTTGAAAGAGACTTCCGTCCGATTGATGAAGAGTGTGATTGCTATACATGTAAAAACTACACTCGCGCGTATATCAGACACTTGATCCGCTGCAATGAAACATTTGGCCTTCGATTAACAACTTACCATAACCTTCATTTTCTGTTACACTTAATGGAGCAGGTAAGACAGGCTATTCGCGAGGATCGTCTGGGTGATTTCCGAGAAGAGTTCTTTGAGCGTTACGGCTACAACAAGCCAAATGCGAAAAGCTTCTAAATAAAAATGAAAACCAGGCTTACAGAAAGGGGTGAAAATCATGACAGGCACTTTAGGTACATTGGTTCCTATTATTTTAATGTTTGCGGTCCTTTACTTCTTGCTGATTCGTCCTCAGCAAAAACAGCAAAAGGCAGTCCGCCGAATGCAGGAGGAACTGAAAAAAGGCGATTCAGTAGTGACAATCGGGGGATTGCACGGTACTGTTGACTCTATCGACGAAAGCAAAGTCGTCATTAAGACTGGTGAAAACACACGTCTTACGTTCGACCGCCGCGCGATCAGAGAAGTTTCTGCTGCTGAATAACAGCAGGAGCTATACATAGCAAACAAAAAAGAGCGGGTGAGTGAGCCCGCTCTTTTTTATGTGGAAGACCTGTTTCCCCTCATGTTCACGCCGAAAACCCCGCCCAGCATGCACACCCCTAAAAATCCAAGATGGAAGAGCAGCTGTTCCGCTGTAAATGTCTTTCCGAATCCTAAATACTGAAACAATAAAATAATCAGAGAAAAGCTTAAGGCAGTCAATGCCCCGATCATCCAGCCTCTTTCCTTTCCTTTACCGCCAGAAATGAACCCGCCGATGAACAAAGAAAGAAATGAGATGGCGGTGATCAGCCAGTTGAATGATGACTCTTCCAGCGTGGTTGCCGTCAGTAAAAGTGAAACGGCTAAACTTGTCAGGAGCATGGCTGAGAAAATGGCGATTAAGCCGTAAAGAATGCCTTTTCCAACTTGTTTCGTTTCCTCCATAAATGTCTCCTCTCTGCCTGTATTAAAAGGCTTCTGTTCTTTTTCAACAAAGCCGCCAGACATGCTGATGGCTCGTCTTTGTAAAAATGTATTCCCCTATCGCATGAATTAGACGTAAAAGCTTTATGAAATACGATCGCTTTTTCCTTACATAAATTGTTCGTTTTGTTGCATCCTATAATGAGTTGGAGGTGCAAGATGGAAGAGCTTCTCACTATTACGTTTCGCACAATCATATTGTATTTTGTAATATTGGTCATTTTTCGTTTTATGGGCAAACGGGAGATCGGGGAGCTTAGCATTTTAGATCTCGTTGTCTTTATCATGATGGCTGAAATTGCCGTTTTAGCCATAGAAAACGTAGAAGATCATCTATTTCACACTATTTTGCCAATGCTTGTATTAATGATCATCCAAGTGACTTTGGCATACTTTTCTTTAAAAAACCGAAAAGTCCGCCAGCTTCTTGACGGAAAGCCGACCATTATTATTAAATATGGGAAAATTGACGAAGACGCCATGAAATCACAGCGTTATAATTTCGATGATTTAATGGTTCAGCTCAGAGAAAATAACATCGACAGAGTGGCTGATGTATCATTTGCCATTTTAGAGCCGTCAGGCAAACTGACTGTTGTAAAGAAAGAAAACAGCGGAGAGCATCGGCAGCTCGAAATGCCGCTTATTATAGATGGCTCTATTCAAATGGAAAACCTGTCCAGGATTGAAAAAGATCAACAGTGGCTGCTTGAAAAACTAAGAAAACACGGATATGCAAACCCTTCAGATATTTCATTTTGCTCGTTTACTGACGGTGAGTTATTTATAGATAAAAAAGATGGGCACCGCACGTGACCTTTAGCGGACGATCAGACGTCCGATAATAGGAATGCGGCGAAGCTCATCTTTTTTAATTAAACGGAAAGCGAGTAAGAGGATGATATAGATGGCAGTACTTATTGCAATCCATCCGGCGACATTCACAGCCTCGGACGATCCAAAGCTTACATATTGTTTAATGCCGGAGCTGATGAATCCGCAAATTACAATAACAGCGAAGCTGAGCGCGTACTCCTTGATTTTAATACTGATCGGCAGCACCTTGCTTACGGTTGCCGCGTGTAAAAGCGTGACGAGCACCATACCTGTCACAATGGCTAATGCCGCGCCCATAATACCGAGAGACGGCCTGGTGGCGAGGACAAAAATAAGGCCGGTTTTGACAAGCGCTCCGATTAAACTGTTCATCATCGCAGCCCCTGCTAAATTAAGCGCCTGCAGCACAGCTTGAAGAGGGCCTTGGAAATAATAAAGTAGAAAAAATGGGGCCATCACTTTTATAAATACAGCTGCGCCTGAGGAACCGTACATCACCCTCATCAGCTCATCCGCAAATACAAATAAAATGACAACTGAAATGCCTCCGCTGAGCAGACACAGACGCATGGCCTGTTCCAAGCGGTATTCCACCACCTGCAATTTTTTCTGCTCCATTCCTTCACTGATCGCAGGAACAAGCGCGGTCGATAAAGAATATGTAATAAAGCTGGGCAGAGTCAGCAGGGTCATGGCAAAGCCGGTCAGCTCCCCGTATTGCTTTGTAGCGGCAACTGTCGCCACACCGGCGATGGCAAGGCTTTGAGCGACGACAATCGGCTCGAAAAACCAAGAGAGGTTGCCGATAAAGCGGCTCCCGGTCGTTGGAAGGGACACGCTCATTAATTGGGAAAATGTTTGTTTTCCGTTTTTAATCGACTGGAAAAAGTGCTTTCTGATTTTAATTGTCTTTTTATATTTAAAACAAACAAATAAATACAGAAGTGACGCCAGCTCCCCTGCAACTGAGGATAGCATTGCCCCCGCAGCGGCGTATTCAATTCCGTAAGGGAGAAAAATCGTCGTACAGACAGCGACGAGTGAAATGCGGACGACCTGTTCAAGGACTTGGGACACAGCAAGCGGGTTCATATTCTGTTTTCCTTGAAAGTATCCCCTCAGCACACTTGATATGGCGATAATCGGCACAACCGGCGTAATGGCCAGGAGCGGATACAGTGTTCTTTTATCTGTCAGCATCGTTTCAGCCATAACCGGGGCGAAAAACAGAAACAGCGGTGTAAAAATCAGGCTGAGCACTCCTGTGATGGTCAGAGACATGACTAAAATATTTTTTGTTTTTTGATGGTCTCCGCGCGCGCTGGCTTCAGCGACAAGCTTGCTGATCGCTACCGGCAGACCGAATTGAGTTAGTGTAGTGGCCAAGAAGAAGGTAGGCGCCGCCATCATGTAAAGCCCGACTCCTTCTTCACCGATAAAACGGGCGATAACCACCCGGTTGACAAACCCGAGCATTCTTGTAACCATTCCCGCTGCGATAAGAATAAGAGTGCCCCTTAAAAACGTCTGTTTCGCCATTTTTACCCCCTGCCTTCTCAAACTACCTGTAATCATATACAATAAAGATATGCGTATATATCGTCCAAGCATGACAAGTCTTCTTGAAAAACAATAAAAAAGGAGCGTGGAATTCATGGAGAAGCATCCTGCTGATCTATATAAAGACCACGTCAGGCCGTTTCTTTACAGCAAACTGGAAGAGTTTAAGATTCTCGGGTATGATGATGTTGAACTCGAAAGTTTGTGGTCATACTTAACAGGTAAGAAGTGGAAAAAGAAAGCGGAACTGCACATTTATGAAATGACGAGCGATATTTTATCAGTAAAAATTGGCGAATTTATGAACTATGCAACTGTTGAGTCATTTAAAACGTCTAATTGGCTGGGCAGTGAAGAAGGCCAGGAAGCATTGGAAGAACTGCTGAGATAGCAGGTTGATTCGCACAGGTTTAAGGGAGGATATACATAATGAAAAAAGGACGCTTGATTGCGTTTTTCCTTTTCGTTTTATTGATCGGCACAGGCTTGGGCTACTTTACGAAGCCTGCCGCGAATAATATTACGTTAGGATTGGATTTGCAAGGCGGATTTGAGGTGCTGTATGATGTACAGCCCGTAAAAAAAGGTGACAAAATCACAAAAGACGTTCTGGTCAGCACAGTAGAGGCGTTGAACCGCAGGGCCAATGTCCTCGGTGTCAGCGAACCGAACATCCAAATTGAAGGAAATAACCGAATTCGCGTTCAGCTCGCTGGGGTGACAAACCAAAACAGAGCGCGTGAAATTCTTGCGACTGAAGCGCAGCTTTCCTTCAGAGATGCAAATGATAAGGAACTGCTGAACGGTGCTGATCTCGTCGAAAATGGGGCTAAACAAACCTATGACAGCACAACAAATGAGCCGATTGTCACTATCAAACTGAAAGACGCTGATAAATTCGGCGAAGTGACCAAAAAGGTCATGAATATGGCGCCCAATAACCAGCTTGTCATTTGGCTGGATTACGAAAAAGGCGATTCCTTTAAGAAAGAAGTTCAAAAAGAGCATCCTAAATATGTATCCGCTCCAAATGTAAGTCAGGAGCTAAATACAACTGATGTAAAAATTGAAGGGCATTTCACAGCTCAAGAAGCGAAAGATTTAGCCAGCATTTTAAACGCCGGCGCGCTTCCTGTGAAACTGACTGAAAAATATTCAACATCAGTAGGTGCACAATTCGGGCAGCAGGCGCTCCATGAGACGGTGTTTGCCGGTATTGTCGGTATCGCAATTATTTTCTTATTTATGCTTTTCTATTACCGCCTGCCGGGATTTATTGCGGTGATTACGCTATCGGTTTATATCTACATTACACTCCAGGTCTTTGACTGGATGAATGCTGTGCTCACGCTTCCGGGAATTGCTGCGCTCATTTTAGGTGTCGGGATGGCTGTCGACGCCAACATCATCACCTATGAGCGGATTAAAGAAGAGCTCAAGCTAGGAAAGTCAGTCCGCTCTGCCTTCCGTTCAGGAAACAGACGGTCATTCGCGACGATTCTTGATGCGAATGTTACAACGATTATTGCGGCCGTTGTGCTCTTCATCTTTGGGACAAGCTCTGTAAAAGGGTTTGCGACGATGCTGATTCTGTCGATTTTGACAAGCTTTATCACTGCCGTTTTCTTATCAAGATTTCTCCTTGCTCTCCTTGTGGAAAGCAGATGGCTTGATCGGAAAAAAGGCTGGTTCGGCGTCAACAAGAAGCACATTATGAATATTCAGGATACAGATGAAAATACAGAGCCGCATACGCCGTTCCAAAAATGGGATTTCACGAGCAAACGCAAATATTTCTTTATCATCTCAAGTGCAATCACAATTGCCGGGATTATTATCCTGCTTGTGTTTAAGTTGAATCTGGGCATTGACTTTGCGAGCGGTGCACGGATTGAAGTCCAAAGTGACCATAAGCTGACAACAGAGCAGGTGGAGAAAGATTTTGAATCACTTGGCATGGACCCTGACACCATTGTTCTGTCAGGCGAAAAGAAAAATATCGGTGTTGCCCGTTTTGTTGGAGTGCCAGATAAAGAGACGATCGCCAAAGTAAAAACGCACTTTAAAGACAAATACGGGACAGAGCCAAATGTCAGCACAGTTTCACCGACAGTCGGTAAAGAGCTGGCGAGAAATGCTCTGTACGCACTTGCTATAGCTTCTATTGGAATCATTATTTACGTTTCGATCCGATTCGAATATAGAATGGCGATCGCCGCGATAGCTTCACTGCTATATGACGCATTCTTTATCGTCACGGTTTTCAGTATTACAAGGCTGGAGGTAGATGTTACGTTCATCGCCGCTATACTGACGATTATCGGGTATTCGATTAACGATACAATCGTTACATTTGACAGGATTCGCGAGCATATGAAGAAGCGCAAGCCGAAAACATTTGCCGACCTCAACCATATTGTAAACCTGAGTCTGCAGCAAACCTTTACACGTTCAATTAACACTGTATTAACTGTCGTAATTGTTGTAGTGACACTGCTCATCTTTGGAGCATCTTCGATTACAAACTTCTCAGTCGCTTTATTGGTCGGGCTGTTAACAGGCGTTTACTCCTCTCTCTACATTGCCGCACAAATTTGGCTTGTATGGAAAGGAAAAGAACTGAAAAAAGATTCGGTGCAATAAAAAATTCAGGCTGTCCTTTGCAGGGCAGCCTGTTTTTGAAGTTTCGTTGAACTTAAAATAGACATTTGCTATAATGACATACGCTTACATTTACACATATAAATGGTGTTAAGAGTGGGTTTTCAGATATGTAGGAGGGTTTATATATGAGGGTTCGCGAAGCGCAGCTGCCGGGCATAGGGCATAAAGTTGAAATCATTACTAGAAACTGCGATAAAATTTCAATTATCATTCATCATGACGGCCGGAGAGAGCTGTACTATTTTGACGAAAATGATCATGAAGAATGTATTGCCTCCGTGCAGTTTGATGACGCTGAAGCGAGGCAGATTTCTGCAATTCTCGGCGGAATGGCATATAAACCGAAAGAATTAGAAAGGGTCGAGGCAGCCCTTGATGATTTAATCATAGAGTGGTGTAAAGCAGAGACGGGCGCGCCTGCTATTCATCATACAATTGGTGATTTGGATGCGAGACAGGAATATCATGTGACGGTCATCGCGATTATTAAGAAGAATCAGGATAAACAACTAAATCCGGGATCTGAAACAGTCATTGATGAAGGTGATACACTTGTGATGTCCGGTGATGGAAACGGACTGAAGAGACTGATCCGGGAAAAATTAACCGCAATTGAGGCTTGACCGAGCGTCAAGTCATGTTTAAAACCAGTCTTGACAGGGAAAGTTACCTCAGGTAAATAAACTTTGGGGGAAAGAGAATGAATAAACAATGGACAATAATTTTCGCACTTATTTTTACCTTAATTGTCGCTATTTTCGCAGTCATTAATGTAAGATCCGTAGAAGTTGATTACCTGTTTGGCAGATCGGAGTGGCCGCTCATTCTTGTCATTTTAGGCTCAGTTTTAATGGGCGCGCTGATCGTATTTTCTGCCGGCATTTTTCAGGTGATGAAATTAAAGCGGGAAATAAAAGCGTTGCGGAAAGAAAACAAAACATCACAAGAGACGATACATAAACAAGAAGATACACTGTATGCTGAACAGAACGACATACAGGATACATCAACCGGACTTGAGAAAAAAGACTAGTTTTCGAATAATATTTGAAACCCCTCAGCCTGCTCTAGTATAATAGGGTGGTTGAGGGGTGAATTTATGTTAGCGTCAAAAATGCGATGGGAAATCCAGCGACCAGATCAGGATAAGGTCAAATCACTCACAGAACAATTGCATATAACACCTCTTGTTGCGTCCCTGCTTGTAAAAAGAGGCTTTGATACGGCAGAAAGCGCAAGGCTGTTTTTACATACAAAGGATGCCGATTTTTATGATCCTTTCGAAATGAAGGGCATGAAAGAAGCGGCAGATCGAATAAAACAGGCGATTTCACAACAAGAACAGATTATGATATATGGCGATTATGACGCCGATGGAGTTACCAGTACGTCAGTGATGCTTCACACGCTGCAAAAGCTGTCGGCTCAAGTTGATTTTTATATACCTGACCGCTTTAAAGAAGGATATGGCCCTAATGAACAGGCGTTTCGTTCGATTAAAGAACGGGGCTTCTCTCTGATTATTACGGTTGATACAGGAATTGCCGCTGTGCATGAAGCGAAGGTGGCAAAGGAACTCGGGCTGGATGTCATTATTACCGATCACCATGAGCCGGGACCGGAGCTTCCGGATGTCCATGCGATCGTCCACCCGAAGCAGCCTGGCTGCACCTACCCGTTTAAAGAACTTGCCGGGGTCGGAGTTGCGTTTAAGCTTGCCCACGCTTTATTGGGCGAACTCCCGGATGAACTGCTTGACTTGGCGGCAATCGGCACCATTGCTGATCTTGTCCCGTTGCATGACGAAAACAGATTAATTGCAACACTAGGACTTGAAAGGCTTCGTCGGACGAATCGGCTGGGATTAAAAGAGCTGGTCAAGCTGTCAGGCGGAGACATCGGAGAAGCGAACGAAGAAACAGTCGGGTTCCAGATAGCACCAAGGCTGAATGCCGTCGGACGAATCGAACAGGCGGATCCCGCTGTTCATTTGCTCATGTCAGAGGATTCGTTTGAAGCGGAAGAGCTTGCCGCTGAAATTGACCAGCTGAACAAAGAGCGCCAAAAAATGGTCAGCAAAATGACGGATGAAGCGATTGAAATGGTTGAACAGCAAGGTCTCGATCAAACTGCAATCGTCGTGGCCAAAGCCGGGTGGAATCCAGGAGTCGTCGGGATTGTGGCTTCAAAGCTTGTGGACCGTTTCTATCGTCCGGCCATTGTGCTTGGCATTGATGAAGAAAAGGGGATCGCTAAAGGTTCGGCCCGAAGCATCAGAGGCTTTAATTTATTCGAGAGTCTTTCTGAATGCAGAGATATTCTTCCTCATTTCGGCGGCCATCCAATGGCTGCGGGGATGACATTGAATGCCGAAGATGTGCCGGATTTGCGAAACAGGCTGAATGAAATAGCAGACAATACGCTCACGGAAGAGGATTTTATTCCTGTACAGGAAGTCGATCTCGTCTGCGGTGTCGAGGACATTACGGTTGAAAGCATCACAGAAATGAACCTGCTGTCCCCATTTGGCATGCTGAACCCGAAACCGCACGTTCTCGTAGAAAACGCTGTGCTGGAAGATGTCCGCAAGATCGGCGCTAATAAAAATCATGTGAAAATGACGGTCAGAAACGAGTCGTCTCAGCTTGATTGCGTCGGTTTTAATAAAGGTGAGCTCGAAGAAGGCATCGTCCCGGGTTCAAGAATTTCAATTGTCGGTGAGATGTCTATCAACGAATGGAACAATAGAAAAAAACCGCAGTTAATGATTAAGGATGCCGCTGTTTCTGAATGGCAGCTGTTTGATTTAAGGGGAAAACGGATGTGGGAAGACACAGTTTCCGTCCTTCCATCTGCTAAACGGGCCATTGTCTCTTTCAAAGAAGACTCAACAACACTTCTTCAGACTGAAGATCTTCGCCGTGAAGTGCACGTCATCAGCTCTGAAGATCAAGCGAAGGCGTTTGACCTTGATGGTGCATATATTGTATTGCTGGATCCGCCGCCTTCGTTGGACATGCTCGCACGTTTGCTGGAAGGCAAGACGCCTGAGCGGATATATTTCATTTTTCTCAATCAAGAGGACCACTTTTTATCAACATTTCCCGCAAGAGACCATTTTAAATGGTATTATGCGTTCTTGCTGAAAAGAGGCGCTTTTGACGTGAAAAAACACGGATCAGAGCTTGCAAGACATAAAGGCTGGTCTGTTGAAACAATCAATTTCATGACAAAGGTGTTTTTTGATCTAGGTTTTGTTAAAATAGAGAATGGTGTGCTGTCTGTGGTTAGCGGAGTAAAGAAACGCGACC
>NZ_JAVAXX010000540.1:0-1961 GCF_042709275.1 Bacillus sp. LR_5
AATTGCTAGAATATATAGGTACTGCAAGCATTGCTGCATCTGATCTTGTTCAGAAAAAAGCCTTATTTCTTATTGGAAATAAGGCTTTTTATGATTAGATGTCAAGATTTTTAACGTATCTCGCATTCGCTTCTATGAAGTTTCGGCGCGGTTCTACTTTGTCGCCCATAAGCATTTCAAAAGTCTCATCCGCATCCATTGCATCTTCAAGAGTTACCTGAAGAAGTGTTCTGGAGCTAGGATCCATGGTTGTCTCCCATAGCTGGGTGGCATTCATTTCACCAAGACCTTTGTAACGCTGCAGTCCAGGCTTAGGCGTTTGAGGAAGAGTTTTTAACAGCTCTTCAAGCTCCTTGTCATTGTACGCATATTCAACGCGTTTCCCCTGTTGAACCTTGTAGAGCGGCGGCTGCGCAATGTACACGTAGCCATTTTCGATAATTTGGCGCATATATCTGTAAAAGAACGTTAACAGCAGTGTTCTGATGTGCGCGCCGTCAACATCGGCATCTGTCATAATGACAACTTTGTGGTAACGGGCTTTCTCAAGGTTGAAGTCTTCCCCAATACCTGTGCCGAGCGCTGTGATCATAGAGCGAACTTCGTTGTTAGAAAGGATTTTATCCAGTCTGGCCTTTTCAACGTTTAGGATTTTACCTCTAAGCGGCAAAATGGCTTGGAAATGTCTGTCGCGTCCTTGTTTAGCAGATCCTCCGGCAGAGTCACCCTCTACGATATATAACTCGGAAATGCTCGGATCTTTTGAAGAGCAGTCCGCTAACTTACCGGGCAAGTTTGAAATTTCCAAAGCACTCTTACGACGTGTTAGTTCACGGGCTTTTTTCGCAGCCATTCTTGCTCTTGCCGCCATTAAGCCTTTATCGACAATTTTTTTGGCTGCATCTGGATTTTCCAGCATAAATGTTTCCATCGCCGTAGAAAATAACGTATCGGTGATCGTCCGTGCTTCTGAGTTGCCCAGCTTTGTTTTCGTTTGGCCCTCAAACTGCGGATCAGGGTGTTTGATTGAAATAATCGCTGTCAGCCCTTCCCTTACGTCATCTCCGCTTAGGTTTGGATCATTTTCTTTAATAAGCCCTTTTTTTCTGGCGTAATCGTTGATAACACGAGTCAGGCCCGTTTTGAAGCCAGCTTCATGGGTACCGCCTTCGTACGTGTTAATGTTGTTTGTAAACGAGTAAATGTTGCTTGTGTAGCTGTCATTGTATTGCAAAGCCACTTCAACCGTAATGCCGTCCTTTTCGCCTTCAATGTAAATCGGCTCTTCATGGACAACCTCTTTAGAGCGGTTTAAATACTCTACATAACTTTTAATTCCGCCTTCGTAATGGTATTCATTTTTGCGCTCTTGTCCTTCACGTTTATCTTCAATCGTGATGTTTACGCCCTTTGTTAAAAAGGCTAATTCACGCACGCGGTTGGCAAGCAGATCGTAATCATACTCGGTTGTTTCCGAGAAAATTTCAGGGTCCGGGACAAAATGTGTCGTCGTTCCTGTATGATCCGTTTCGCCAATGATTTCAAGGTCTGTAACCGGAACTCCGCGTTTATAGGTTTGGCGGTGAATTTTACCGTCACGGTGAACCGTCACATCAAGCTCTGTTGATAGTGCGTTTACGACCGACGCACCTACACCGTGTAATCCTCCGGATACTTTATAGCCGCTTCCGTCAAATTTTCCT
The DNA here is from genome assembly GCF_042709275.1 of Bacillus sp. LR_5. Classification (NCBI taxonomy): domain Bacteria; kingdom Bacillati; phylum Bacillota; class Bacilli; order Caryophanales; family Bacillaceae; genus Bacillus; species Bacillus sp. LR_5. The sequence goes on from NZ_JAVAXX010000540.1 coordinate 1,704, forward strand.
CCGGCATGAAGCACCGTCATAATGACTTCTACCGCAGGACGGCCCATTTTTTCATGAATACCGACTGGAATACCGCGGCCATTATCTACAACCGTGATACTGTTGTCTTTTTCGATTTGGATATTGATATCCGTACAATAACCGGCGAGGGCTTCGTCAATACTATTGTCGACAATTTCCCATACCAGGTGGTGAAGGCCTTTGCTGTTTGTCGAACCGATATACATCCCCGGTCTTTTACGAACAGCTTCCAATCCT
>NZ_JAVAXX010000541.1:0-1958 GCF_042709275.1 Bacillus sp. LR_5
AACGAAAAGATGCCAAAGTCTCTATCCATTTATCCCAACATCCTTTCACAGAAACGGCCTTACGATATTCTATGGAAAACAAGCCGAACGGATTGGATTTTTCAGAAAAATGGACTGGTTGTCGCCTATTTTTCAGATACAAAAAGAAAAGCCGGACGTCTTTTTTAAGACATCCGGCCGTTCTATTTTTGAACTTAACCTAGGTAAGCTTTTAGCATCCAGTTATGTTTTTCAATATTTTGATGGATCGCAAGAAGCATGTCCCCTGTTGTTTCGTCACCGACTTCATCAGCTAAATCCATGCCGTTTTTCAGCTCTTCCGCGATGACTGTGAAATCATCATATACGCTTTGAACCATTTGTTCAGCTGTTTCATTTCCAGCCGCTTCTTTGACAGAAGCCGTTTCTAAGGATTCCTTCATTGTTGCAATCGGTTTTCCGTTCAGCGCCAAAAGACGTTCTGCTAAGTCATCAATATAAGTTGCTGTTTCGTTGTACAGCTCCTCAAACTTTTCATGAAGAGTGAAGAAATCTTTTCCTTTCACATACCAGTGATAATTATGTAGTTTCACATACATGACCGTCCAGTTGGCTACTTGTTTGTTCACTGCTTGAATCAATTGTTCTGACATGGTATCTCCTCCTTGTTATATGACTATGTATACCCTTAATATCGTACGCTAAAACCTCTTTTTTACCCTTATCTGTCACGATTTCTTCTATTATGCTACAATTGTTAAAAAACGGGAGGTGGAATGTCATGACGCTTCTCATTACGATAAGTATTTTGATTGTGCTGGCTGTTTTGGTTGTAACCATTTGGACGACTGTAAAAGCCTATAATGTAAAGCATACCATTGATCCACCACAAGAAAATCACTCTGATTCACACAATCAATGATGATGTGAATGCTCCTCTTCTGACTGATTGCTGGCAGCATCGGCGTCTCCGACTTGGACTTTTAAGGTCGGCATGCTATGCTGTTTTTTTGCTGTGACATGGGATTGGACAGTGTATACACCATCTTCCTTAAACGTCGTTTCCAATCGGTATACGCCTTTTTCTTGTTTCGCCTTAAACATTTGGCTTGCGTCTTTTTCCCCTTCTTTCCATACTTCAAACTCTACTTCATCGGCATCCGTCACAGCTTCATCACCATATGATACGGCTGCTTCATAAGCAGCGCTTTCTCCGGGATTTACTTTTTCAGGCCCGGTCAGCTTGACATCCAAAACCTCGGGCGTCTCAGCTGTATTTGCTTTACTTTCACCAGATCCGCATCCATTAAGCAATAAAGCAGAAAAAAGCAGAACAACCAACATCTTTTTCATGCCATCACCCTTTCATCGTTTACCTAAATAGTAGCAAACGCTTACAGCAAATGGTACATAAAATATGAGACGTCACAAAAAAGACCTTTTTGCTTATGCGCAAAAAGGTCCTTTCTATTTTAGCCAAATACTTTTAGCAATTCTTCTTTATCCTGTGAAAGCCAGAAACGCATTAAACGTTTAGCGCCTTCCAGATCATGAAGCTTCGCTTGGCCGCACTGCTTTTCATTCGCAGCTGGTATTTCTGTAATCTCTACCGCTTCCTTCATTGTGTCTTCAAGCAGATCAACGATTTCCGCTGATGTCGGCTCTCCGCTCACAACTAGATAATAGCCTGTCTGGCAGCCCATTGGAGAAATATCAATGATATCAAAATGATCGTATTTCTCAGCGTGAGAACGAATCGTAAACGCGAGCAAATGCTCGAGTGTGTGAATGGTGTCAGGCTTCATCGCCTGTTTATTTGGCTGGCAAAAACGAATGTCAAATTTATTGACAACGCCGTCTGTTCCCACTTTATGCACGCCGCAATGTCTTACATATGGAGCAACAACCGCATTATGATCAAGCTCAAAACTTTCTACTGAAGGCATAATGGCACTCTCCCCTTTTTTAAAAATGTAATT
>NZ_JAVAXX010000542.1:0-1944 GCF_042709275.1 Bacillus sp. LR_5
CATTTTTCACCGAAAAGTATGCAAAAAAGTCCTGCGTGACACCGCAAATCTCAATAGGTCCTTATACTCAAAGGAATCACAACAAGAACGGGACTATCTTTCTATGCGAAAGAGCGTTTATATGTGCTGAAATTGAGAAAGATTCTTAATCTCCTTGATTTTAACGGGTTTCGCATTTTCACTAAGCAAGACTATAGTCCTTCATACCGTATTTTCAAAATTGAATATGCGATTCTTGGCGTTTCCTGACCGACAAACACCGAAAAAGACCGCAACGCTAAAGTTGTGGCCTTTTCGCTTTGTCATATTCGGCAATTAGGGATCTATACATATAGAAACATCCTTTTTTGCGAGGTGCTCCCATGAGATATCGTTATCCCTGGTTTTACGTGTATCCGTATGAGGTACGCCGTCCGCCCGCTCCTGCCAACAATATTGATACCTTTATCCGTTCAGCGAGGCAGGCCGCAGGGATATTTGCGGATGCCCAGCTCGTTCTCGGCCGCATTGCGGGCTCGCGGGAGCTCTCGCGCCGCATTCTGACGGCAGCCGAGCAGTCCGATAAACAAACCATAAAGCGCCTGATCAAACAAATGGGCGTCCGGCATGAAGTGGATACGGTCTTTAATCCCGACGGCATCTATATCAGCCTTATCGGAACGCAAAGCCGAATGATTCTTGCTTTGCGGTGGTCAGAGGACCGCAATCATTTTGCGTCCATAAGATTATGACACCATTCCAGAGCCTCAAGATAACATTCATACGCTTCTTCTTTGTCGAGTTGATTGCCTAATTCTGAGCAAGTGTCCCAGTTGTTGCTTTCAATTAATTTCACAAGCTCAAGCATTTGGTAGTAGTCGTTTTGATCGCCTAATAATGCTTGCCCGACTTCATCTTTTAAAGGCAATTCTTGAACAATTTCCTCTATTTCTCTATGCAGGAGGGTGTCTATGAGAGAAAACATTCCGATCAGCATATAAGAAGCAGGCTGCGGCCGGGATGTCTTTCTCGCCAGCAGTTCGCAAAGCTTTGCTCTTATCAAAGAAATCTTAATGATTTCGTGCTTGCTGGAATGCCCTTTCCTGCTTAAATCCTTAAAGGAAAGAATATATATCCACCGTTTGATTTCATTAAATCCCAGCAGCATAATGGCCTGTTGAATGCTTTCAATTTTCTGGCTCAAACGGCTGTGGGATGAGTTTAAAAATTTTAAAATTTGATAGGACAGTGATAAATCCCGCTCTATGTACTCTGTCACACGCTTTATGTTAGGCTGCTCTTTACTCAGTTCGTTAAGCAGTTCATAGTAAGAATAGAAATGAGTCGATAGGTCATGCCCGCTGATGATGCGCGGCTCGCTGAAAAAGTAGCCTTGGAATAATTGAAAGCCGTCTTGGACCGCCTGTTTATATTCTTTTCGGGTCTCTACTTTTTCCGCTAAAAAAATCAGGCTGCGGCAGCCGTAGGTTTGCAAAATTGTTCTGCGTTCCATTCGTGTTGTTTTGAGAAAATCAATTTTCAATATATCAATATAGCTCATGAGTTTTTCCAGTAAGTCCTCATCTTGCGGGTTTATTGCATAAAAATCATCAAGCGCCAGCATATACCCCATTTTTTTCAATTCTTTGCATCTAGAAATGAGGGCCGGCGTGATCGGTATATCTTCAAGGATTTCAATGACAAGCTGTTTCGGATTGAAGGAGGTGGGAAGATTCGAAAACATCAGGCTTTCCGTAAAATTAACAAAACAGCGTTTCCCTTCCGTCAGCTTCTCAATTCCGATGTTTAAAAAGCTGTTGATCACCAAATCTGTTGTTGCCTGATCGCCGTCTTTAGCACTATACACGTTCTCTTCGCTTTCTCTATACAGCAGTTCATAAGCAACAACCTGTTCTTTTCTATTAAAAATAGGCTGTCTTGCAACAAACACCCTCATTGATTTAT
>NZ_JAVAXX010000543.1:0-1897 GCF_042709275.1 Bacillus sp. LR_5
TGTTCGACAAACCGTCTAGGATACCGCTGATTACACCGACTGCAAATCCGTCTCCGGCGCCGACCGTATCAACCACCCGGTCGACCCGGCAGCCTTCTAGAAATCCTTCACTTGTCCCCGTTTTAAAGTAAGCGCCTTCTTTTCCAAGTTTAATAGCAACAAAGCTGGCACCTTTTTTCAAATAATAGTCGGCAATGCCTTCAGGTGTTTTTTCTCCGGTCAATAGCTCTCCCTCTGCGATACCCGGGAAAAACCAGTCTGCAAGCCCAGCCAGATCATTGATTGTGTGTACCATTGTTGCTTGATCAGGCCAAAGCGAAGGTCTTACATTAGGGTCGAATGAAATGGTCTTCCCTGCGTTTCTCATGTCGTTCATGACATGATACGTGAAGTCTTTCATCTCGGCTGATAAAGCAGGCGGAATACCTGTCACATGCAAATGGCCTGCGCATTGAAAATAATCTCTCGGATATTCAGCTGTAGTTAATGTGCTTGCAGCTGAGTTTTTCCTATAGTAGGTAACTTGCGGGTCGCCTTCTTTCACTTTTGACTTCAGCAGCAGCCCGGTGGGATTTTCGTCCTGCGAGCGGATCACGCGGGACACATCCACTCCCTCTTTTTTAAGCTCTTGTAAAATAAACGTTCCGAGCTGATCATTGCCGACCTTGCTCATCCATCCCATTCGAAATCCGAGTCTGGCAAGGCCGCAGGCGACATTGCTTTCTGCTCCGGCAAGCCCTTTAGAAAAAGTGGATACTTCATGAAGGCCTCCATACTCATTTGCATAAAACATGGCCATTGATTCCCCGAATGTCACCGCATCAAGCTTCATCTCTTCCCAACCTCCTCTTAGTTGAGGGCACCTAGGATTAAAGTGACTTTCTCATGATGACTTTTGCCTCTAATTCAATGGTTTGAGGCGCTCCTTTGTCACCTTCAATCCTTTTTAATACACGTTCCATCGCCGTCCTGCCCATATCATGTGACGGCTGGGCGATCGTTGTAATACCTGGACCGATCAGTTTATACCATTCCGTATCATCGAATCCTGCAATCCCTATATCTTGAGGGATGCGCAGGCCAAGCTCTTCCATACAGCTGATGATTTTCAGCATAATCAAGCCATTCAAAGCCAGAATCGCTTTTTTTTGCTCCGGCATTTCCTTGTGAAAAGAACGAAGCGCCGCCTTAAGCTGCTCCTTGTCCTTTACGTCAATTTCAAGCAATCTGACAAGCCCGTTCACATTATGAACCGAAGCCATTTCCTGATACACAGCTGCTCTTTCTGCACGAGGGCTGATAGAGGAAATCGGTTCGGTAAACAGCGCGACATCAGTATACCCTTTGCTGTACACCTTCTGAAGAATCTCTTTTGTGATCCATCTGTTGTCAGTCGTTACGGTATCCAGTTTCAGATCCGGCAGTTTCCGGTCAATTAAGATTGTTGGAATTTGCTGTTCAGCAAAAGCGCGCAGTACATCCTTGTTTTCCCCTGTTGCGTTTAAAATCAAGCCCTCAACCGAATGGGCTTCTAGCTTTAAGAGCATTTCCCGCTCTTTTTCAGGACTGTTATCTGTGTTGCACACCATAATGCTGTATCCATATTGATCACAAACCTCTTCGACTCCCCTGAAAGCAGCGACCGAAAAAGGATTTGTAATGTCAGCTACAACAAATCCGATTAACTTGCTTTTTTTTATTTTCAAACCTTGCGCCATTTTACTCGGCCGATAATTCAATTCTGCGATTGCCTTTTTAATGTTTTTCACTTTTTCAGGAGAAATCGCGTCAATTTTTCCGTTAATATAGCGGGAAACTGTCGATTTCGAAACTCCTGCACATTCAGCTACATCTTTGATGGTTGTATGGCCTGTTGTTTTCTTTTTCATTCAAGTGC
>NZ_JAVAXX010000544.1:0-1889 GCF_042709275.1 Bacillus sp. LR_5
GCAAAGGGTTTTAGTTCCAGCAGCCAGTAAAATGTAAGCATTTTCTTTTTGGGGGAGAGAAATACTTGCATCGTGCTTTTTAAGTAAGCCTCATGTTTTTACAACACTCTTAAAGGGGAAATTTATTGAAAAGGAGATGTTATATATGACAGCGACACGCGGTCTTGAAGGGGTTGTAGCAACAACATCATCTGTTAGTTCTATTATTGATGATACCCTTACATATGTGGGGTATGATATCGATGATTTGACAGAGAATGCAAGTTTTGAAGAAATCATCTACTTGCTTTGGCATCTAAGGCTGCCAAACAAAAAAGAGCTTGAAGAGTTAAAGCAGCAGCTTGCAAAGGAAGCTGCCGTTCCGCAAGAAATTATTGAGCACTTCAAATCTTATTCCCTCGAAAATGTTCATCCCATGGCTGCTCTTCGGACAGCAATTTCATTACTAGGCCTGCTAGACAGCGAGGCTGATACCATGAACCCGGAAGCCAACTACAGAAAGGCGATCCGCCTTCAGGCAAAGGTGCCTGGCCTGGTTGCAGCGTTTTCCAGAATTCGCAAGGGTCTTGAGCCTGTTGAACCGAGAGAAGATTACGGTATTGCGGAGAATTTTCTTTACACATTAAACGGTGAAGAGCCTTCACCAATTGAGGTTGAAGCCTTCAACAAAGCATTGATTTTACATGCTGACCATGAGCTGAACGCGTCAACGTTCACAGCGAGGGTCTGCGTCGCAACACTTTCTGACATCTATTCAGGCATTACTGCAGCAATCGGCGCGCTGAAAGGGCCTCTTCACGGCGGAGCGAATGAAGGCGTTATGAAAATGCTGACAGAAATCGGTGAAGTGGAAAACGCTGAGCCGTACATCCGCGCTAAACTTGAAAAGAAAGAAAAAATCATGGGATTCGGCCACCGTGTGTATAAGCATGGTGATCCGCGCGCGAAGCATCTGAAAGAAATGAGCAAGCGCCTGACCAACCTGACAGGCGAAAGCAAATGGTATGAGATGTCGATTCGTATAGAAGACATCGTCACATCAGAGAAAAAGCTTCCGCCTAACGTTGATTTCTATTCGGCTTCTGTATATCACAGCCTCGGTATTGACCATGATTTGTTTACACCGATTTTTGCTGTAAGCAGAATGTCCGGCTGGCTCGCTCATATTCTTGAGCAGTATGACAACAACCGTCTGATCCGCCCGCGGGCAGATTACACAGGCCCTGACAAACAAAAATTCGTTCCGATTGAAGAAAGAGCCTAAAGAACCATTGGAGGCTGGCTTGCGTCAATGAGGTTAGCCTCTTGTTCAGAACATCAAAATTGGGTTACACTTTAAATTGAATGTTGGGAAAAATCATTTTGTTTTCTATATAAGAAAAATAAAATGTTTTCTAAATATGAATTACATACTGGGAGGTTTTTATTGTGGCACAAGGTGAAAAAATTACAGTCTCTAACGGAGTATTAAACGTACCAAACAACCCGATTATCCCATTTATCGAAGGAGACGGAACCGGTCCTGATATTTGGAACGCGGCTTCGAAGGTTTTGGAAGCAGCAGTAGAAAAAGCATACAAAGGCGAAAAGAAAATTACATGGAAAGAAGTTTACGCCGGAGAAAAGGCTTATAATAAAACAGGTGAGTGGCTCCCTGCTGAAACATTAGATGTGATCCGCGAATATTTCATCGCGATTAAAGGCCCGTTAACGACACCTGTCGGCGGCGGTATCCGTTCTTTGAACGTAGCGCTCAGACAAGAGCTTGACCTATTCGTCTGCTTAAGACCTGTAAGATACTTTACTGGAGTGCCGTCACCGGTAAAACGCCCTGAAGATACTGATATGGTCATCTTCCGTGAAAATACAGAAGATATTTACGCAGGCAT
>NZ_JAVAXX010000545.1:0-1889 GCF_042709275.1 Bacillus sp. LR_5
TGACTTCATCTGTTTTATCGTCAATTGACGTGTTTAAAACAGGGAATTTTTTCAGTGCAGATGTAAGAGCTTTTACAACGTAAGGCAAGTAAGTCAGCTTGATTCCTTGATCAGCAGCAACTTGTTTGAACTGTTTACGATGTGCAACAAGGTTTGTTACGTCCACTTCGTCCATTAACGTTACGTGAGGAGCAGTGTGTTTAGAGTTAACCATCGCTTTTGCAATTGCTTTACGGATACCGCTCATTTTTTCGCGTGTTTCTGGGAATTCACCCTCTGGAGCTGGTGCAGCAGCCGGTTTAGCAGCTGTTTCTTGTGGTGCAGCTGTTTCTTGCGGTGCAGCTTCTTGCGCTCCTCCGTTTACAAAGCTGTCGATATCTTCTTTTACAACACGTCCGTTGTTGCCTGAACCAGTAACCTTACGGATGTCTACACCTTTTTCACGTGCATATTTACGTACGGAAGGCATAGCGATCACGCGTTTGTTCGGGTCAACTTCAGCTTGATCCTGCTGTCCTGCGCCAGTAGCTTTTGCAGGCTCTTGAGCTTGCTCTTCTTTCGCAACGTCTTGTCCAGCTTCTGCAGTTGACTGAACTTGTGCTTCAGTTTTCGCATCGTCAGACTCGTCGCTGCCTTTAAATTGAAGATCTTCGTAACCAGGTGCATCAAACGTAATAATCGTTTGTCCAACAGTTGCAACCGTTCCCTCTTCAACTTTTAATTCTAATACTTTTCCTTTAACAGGTGAAGGAATTTCTACTACTGCTTTATCATTTTGGACTTCAGCCAGTACATCATCTTCGTCTACCTCGTCGTTAGGCTTGACAAACCATTTTACGATTTCGCCTTCGTGGATACCTTCCCCGATATCTGGAAGTTTAAATTCAAATGCCACAGTTCTCGACCTCCTAGTTTGATTAAGCAATTTTAAAATTTACATCGTAAGCATTGAAAACAGATATATAATAGAGGGAAAACGTTCATCTTCCCTCTCGATTATGCAGTTTGATTAAAATTCAAGCACTTTTCTTGCTGTTTCAAGAACGTCTTTATGGTTTGGAAGCCATACGCTCTCCGCTTGAGAGAAAGGAAATACTGTATCTGGCGCTGCAACGCGAAGTACAGGTGCTTCCAAGCTCAGGATCGCACGGTCATTAATTTCTGCTACTACGTTTGCAGCAATACCGGCTTGTTTTTGTGCCTCTTGAACGACAATCGCGCGTCCTGTTTTTTCTACAGAAGCGATAATTGTATCGATATCAAGTGGGCTTACTGTACGAAGGTCGACAACTTCAGCAGAAATGCCGTCTTTTTCAAGCTCCTCAGCAGCTTTTAATGATTCATGAACCATTGCGCCGTAAGTGATGATTGAAAGATCAGTACCTTCACGTTTCACGTCAGCTTTTCCAAGCTCAATTGTGTATTCTTCTTCAGGAACTTCCTGACGGAAAGAACGGTAAAGCTTCATATGCTCTAAGAAGACAACAGGATCATTGTCTCTGATCGCAGAAATTAAAAGTCCTTTGGCATCGTAAGGAGTTGATGGAATCACAACTTTGATACCAGGCTGTTGTGCAACAAGACCTTCCAAGCTGTCAGCGTGAAGTTCAGGAGTATGAACACCGCCGCCGAATGGAGAACGAATTGTTACAGGTGAAGTCCAGCGTCCGCCAGAACGGTAGCGCATACGAGCCATTTGGCCAGAAACTGAATCCATTACTTCATAAACAAATCCGAAGAATTGGATTTCCATTACCGGACGGAAGCCGTTTAAGCCTAAACCAAGGGCAAGACCGCCGATACCAGATTCAGCAAGTGGCGTGTCAAACACACGGTCTTCACCGAATTCTTTTTGCAATCCTTCTGTCGCACGGAATACGCCGCCGTTT
>NZ_JAVAXX010000546.1:0-1878 GCF_042709275.1 Bacillus sp. LR_5
GCCCGGCACAGCGGAACATCGTTTTCAAGCTTGCAGCGGATAAGCCCGCTTAAGCCACAAGTAGTATCTTATCACAATTTCATAGCCTATGCAATAAAATCTATTCTTTTTCCCATTCAGAAATCCATTTTCTTTGCTGCTCTGTAAGCGGGTAGTCTTTCAAAAGATCCGGACGTCTTACATAGGTCCTTCTAATCGATTCTTTATTCCGCCATTCTTTGATTTTTGCATGGTTTCCTGACAGGAGTGTTTCAGGCACTTTTAAACCTTTGTAATCTGCCGGTCTTGTATAATGCGGGTGTTCTAAAAGGCCGGTGCTGAATGAATCCTCAATATGGGAAGCTTCTTTGCCCAGCACACCCGGAAGCAGTCTGACCACACTGTCTGCAATCATCATTGCAGGAAGCTCACCGCCCGTCAGAACAAAATCGCCAATGGATATTTCATCTGTCACCAGATGCTCACGAATGCGTTCATCATAACCTTCATAGTGGCCGCAAATAAACAGCAAATGCTCTTCCTTCGCTAATTGTTCTGCTTTTTTTTGGGTAAAACGCTCACCTTGCGGACAGACGAGGATAATACGCGGAGCAGCAGCTGCCTTTGATGTCAGGTCCTCGACCGCGTCAAAAACAGGCTGAGGCTTGAGAACCATGCCTGCGCCGCCGCCATAAGGATAATCATCAACAGTATTGTGCTTGTTATCAGAATACTCCCGGAAATTTACGACCTGAAACTGTACCGCATCTTTGTCCTGGGCTTTTTGAAGAATCGATGAACCGAGCACACCTTCGAACATTTCGGGAAACAGCGTCAAAAAGTCGATTTTCATTCGTCTATTAATCCTTCCATGAGTTCAATCTCAATTTTCTTTTCGCTGACATCGATATGTTTGACCACTGATTCAATGTAAGGAATCAGCGCGTCTTTTTTCCCTTTTCGCCCGATAACCCAAACGTCATTAGCTCCAGGCGTCAAAATTTCCTTAATCTTTCCGATGAGTTCGCCGTCTTCGGTAAATACTTCGCACCCGATGATTTCGTGGAAATAAAATTCTCCCTCATTCAGCTCTCCTAAATCTTCTTCAGGCACTTTAATGATTGCGTTTTTCAGTTCCTCTACTTCATTCAGGCCTTGTCTTTCTTTAAACTGCAGCAGATGAAATTGCTTATGCAGTCTGTGCGTGTTTACTGTTACTTCCACTGGTTCGTTACGTCCGTCCATAAACAAATACAGCGTGTTGCCCGGCTTATACCGTTCTTCGGCAAAATCTGTTTTCGAAATCACCCGCACTTCGCCTTTAATTCCGTGGGTATTTACGATTTTACCTACATTAAACCATCGCTTTGTCATATGATCACCTCTGGCGAATTTCAATTACTTTTCCGTCTTTTATGACGATGGTGTTTGCTGCTGTTTTCTCATGCCAGTCATCCCCGGCTTCAATCGTCAGCAGCGCATCGACTTCCTTTTCTTTCATCTCACTGCCAAGCGGCAATGTATGTACTTGAGCAATTTGAAAATCGATTATTTTTATGTTATCTTTTCGCTTTTCTATTGCCTTTTTAAATTGTTCAATCATATCTGGGTTTTGCTGTTCTTTCTCATGTTTTCTAAGCTGAAAATAGAGCTGGCTGCATTCTCGTTCAAGCATTTGTTTCTTTTCGGCAAAAGAAGCTAAAAGCTTTTCTTTGCTGCGCTCGGTTAAGACTTGCATAACGGCTACACGGTGAATAATTTGCATCGCACCAAGCTCCCCGCTTTTAAAACTTTTTTGGCTCAGGGCTTTTCTATTTTGCCTAAGCTTCTATCAGTTTACCCTTTTTTTGCGTGTAAAAAAAGGGGAGGTGCCGGCCCTCTCCCTTTTAGTCAAATATC
>NZ_JAVAXX010000547.1:0-1878 GCF_042709275.1 Bacillus sp. LR_5
AACCGGCACAGCGGAACATCGTTTTCAAGCTTGCAGCGGATAAGCCCGCTTAAGCCACAAGTAGTATCTTATCACAATTTCATAGCCTATGCAATAAAATCTATTCTTTTTCCCATTCAGAAATCCACTTTCTTTGCTGCTCTGTAAGCGGGTAGTCTTTCAACAGATCCGGACGTCTTAGGTAGGTCCTTCTGATCGATTCTTTATTCCGCCATTCTTCAATTTTTGCATGGTTTCCTGACAAGAGTGTTTCAGGCACTTTTAAACCTTTGTAATCTGCCGGTCTTGTATAATGCGGGTGCTCTAAAAGTCCGGTGCTGAAGGAATCCTCAATATGGGAAGCCTCTTTACCCAGTACACCCGGAAGCAGTCTGACCACACTGTCTGCGATCATCATTGCAGGGAGCTCACCGCCCGTCAGAACAAAGTCGCCAATTGATATTTCATCCGTTACCAAGTGCTCGCGAATGCGTTCATCATAGCCTTCATAGTGGCCGCAAATGAACAGCAAATGCTCTTCCTTAGCTAATTGCTCGGCTTTTTTTTGGGTAAAACGCTCACCTTGCGGGCATACGAGGATAATACGCGGAGCAGCGGCTGCCTTTGATGTCAGGTCCTCGACCGCGTCAAAAACAGGCTGGGGCTTGAGAACCATGCCTGCCCCTCCGCCATAAGGATAATCATCAACAGTATTGTGCTTGTTATCAGAGTACTCCCGGAAATTTACGACTTGAAACTGCACCGCATCTTTTTCCTGGGCTTTTTGAAGAATCGATGAGCCGAGCACGCCTTCAAACATTTCGGGAAACAGCGTCAAAAAGTCGATTTTCATTCGTCTATTAACCCTTCCATCAGTTCAATCTCAATTTTCTTTTCCCTGACATCGATATGTTTGACCACTGATTCAATGTAAGGAATGAGTGCGTCTTTTTTTCCTTTTCTTCCGATGACCCAAACGTCATTGGCTCCAGGCGTCAAAATTTCTTTGACCTTTCCGATGAGTTCGCCTTCTTCAGTAAATACTTCACACCCAATAATTTCGTGGAAATAAAATTCACCCTCATTCAGCTCTCCTAATTCTTCTTCAGGAACTTTAATGATTGCGTTTTTCAGCTCTTCTACTTCATTTAGGTTTTGTCTTTCTTTAAACTGCAGGAGATGAAATTGCTTATGCAGTCTATGTGTGTTTACCGTTACCTCCACTGGTTCGTTACGGCCGTCCATAAACAAATACAGCGTGTTTCCCGGCTTGTATCGTTCTTCGGCAAAATCTGTTTTTGAAATCACCCGCACTTCGCCTTTGATTCCGTGGGTATTTACGATTTTGCCTACATTAAACCATCGCTTTGTCATATGATCACCTCTGGCGAATTTCAATTACTTTTCCGTCTTTTATGACGATGGTGTTCGCTGCTGTTTTCTCATGCCAGTCATCCCCGGCTTCAATCGTCAGCAGCGCATCGACTTCCTTTTCTTTCAACTCACTGCCAAGCGGCAATGTATGTACTTGAGCAATTTGAAAATCAATGATTTTTATATCATCTTTTCGCTTTTCTATTGCCTTTTTAAATTGTTCAATCATATCAGGGTTTTGCTGTTCTTTCTCATGTTTTCTAAGCTGAAAATAGAGCTGGCTGCATTCTCGTTCAAGCATTTGTTTCTTTTCGGCAAAAGAAGCTAAAAGCTTTTCTTTACTGCGCTCGGTTAAGACTTGCATAACGGCTACACGGTGAATAATTTGCATCGCACCAAGCTCCCCGCTTTTAAAACTTTTACTCGCCCAGGCTTTTCTATTTTGCCTAAGCTTCTATCAGTTTACCCTTTTTTTGCGTGTAAAAAAAGGGGAGGTGCCGGCCCTCTCCCTTTTAGTCAAATATT
>NZ_JAVAXX010000548.1:0-1873 GCF_042709275.1 Bacillus sp. LR_5
CTCTCAGCTATTCTTCCGTCCATTCCTTCAGTTGTTCCGCCGTCATCGGGCCAATTTTTGTTTTTTCAATTTCTCCCTTTTCATTCAGCAAAAATGATGTTGGGATCGTGATGATATGATACTCCTTCATCAATTCCCCTTTTGAGTCAAGGACAATCGGAAACGTCAGCTTGTTTGCTTTAATAAAGTCTTCAACGGCTTGCTGATTTTGTTCCGAATTCACTAAATTCACCGTGACCAGCTTTACGCTGTCGGATGGATGGGCATCATAAAACGACTGAAACTGTGGAAGCTCCTTTTTGCAGGGCGGACACCATGATGTCCAAAAATGGAGAATTGTTTTTTGCCCTTTATTCGGAATCGAGATGTCCTCCCCTTCTATCGTTTTCATAAGAAAAACAGCGGGAACAGCAGGCTGTTTTCCCTCGGCTTGTGCCGAACCTGGAAACCATGCAATCAACCCTAATAACACAATGTATATAGTAAGCAAGCGCTTCGTCAACATGGAATCTTCCTTTCATGCTTTTCAATTAGCTTGCCCCTGCTGTTCCTTTATCATCCTTCAATTCGCGGCGTTCTGGTCCCTCCCGTAAGAAATACGGATACCTTCAATGCTTTGCAGATCGTGGCATAGTGCAGGCTCGTCAAAAGAATCATGCCAGTGTTCATTCCAAGGATAATCCCGAGCATTTGCAGATTCTCCATTGATCCCAGTACATACATCATACTTAGCGCAACGACATGGCTCCATACATTGTGATAAAAAGCCTCTTTCACAAAACCCATCCCGATTAAGCACGCCTGCAGCGGCATGACAAACAGATGAAAGAGAAAGTAAGGCCACAACAGCTGCAAGTAATACTGCGCTTCAGGAGAGTGAAAAAACAAATGTGTGAGAGGTCCCGCAAACTGGAACATGACCCAGACGGCAGGTATACCGTAACCTAATGTAATGAAAATCGACTGTTTCAGCCTTTTTAACACGATGTCATACTGAGAAAGTGCATAAGCTTCCGAAATACTCGGTATCATGACGACCATTAACGAATGGGCAATAAAAGCAGGGAACGACCCTATCGTCACAGCCACTCCTGCCAGCATTCCGTATTGATCGATCGCCGCTGTCCCGGCAACGCCCGCAGCCAAAAGAGCTCCTTTTACTAAAAAGGGTTCAATTGCATTGACAACCGCATGAAAAATGCGCAGTCCTGTTGTAGGAATTGAAACAGCAAGCAGTCTTTTCCTTACATCCTTTCCGCGCAAATGAATGTGCTGCTGGCCGGATAACGCCCGCCTTGCCATGATAAATTGTGAATATAAATAAACAAGCACGACCACATCACTCACGACTAGAACAAACAAGGAAACCAGCACAGCCATGTCCAATTCAAATGAGTACCATTGAAAAAAGAGGAATAAGCACAAGAGCTGGATGATTTTTTTCAGCACATTGGCAATTGCGATCTTCCCCATTTTCTGCACACCCATAAAGTAGCCCCTGGCGATTGAAGTAAAGGCGACAACAGGAATTAAGCCGATGACAATCCCTTTAATAAACGGGTGGTATGTATCAAATACCGGTATAAACGGAAGCGCAATACTAGCGGCGGCAGTAGAAAAAGCAGTAAAAATGGCTGTCATTCTGAAAGCGTGCCTCAGCATGCTTTCATGAAGCTTAGGATTTGACTCGGCAATGAATTTAGAAATGGATATCGGCAGTTCCAGGCTCGCGATGACAATAATTAAAAAGATCGTGGGCAAAATACTCATGTAAAGCCCCATCCCATGCTCGCCAAGCTCCCGCGCCAAAATCATATTGACGACAAATTCAAGGCATTCAGCGAAAAAGGCGGCAATGGATAAAAGAATGATC
>NZ_JAVAXX010000549.1:0-1868 GCF_042709275.1 Bacillus sp. LR_5
AGGTTTATAATAGCATAATGGCTAGCTTACCTGTGTAGCTAGCCATTTCAGCGTTTGGTGGTCAGATTTGCGCTTCGTGCTCTGTACGCAATGAAACGGCGGCTAGATTCTCAGGTTTCCGCCGTTTCACAACTTCAAAAGTTTTCAATCACGCTGAATAGATGACAAAATCCTAAAACGAAGCCGTTTTAGGATTTTGTCAACAATCTGTGATGGCTAGCTTCCTAGCCATTTTTTATTTACGGTAAAAATCTTTTTTTAATAGAAGGGGAGGGGAGCATACATTCATTTTTTTTGCCAAACCACTTATAGCGGTTGTTGGCAATGAAAGAATAGACCATATCTCTGACAGGCTTCGGCACTGCGAAAAACAGGACGAAGAGCCGCCATGGGCCTCGCAGATGCCTGAAAACCTTAATGGCTGCAGTTGACTTTGTGTACACTTGGCCGTCTTCAATAAAGACAAAGCTGTCAAACCGATCAGTCGGAAGCCCGCTTTTTTTCAGCAGGCTCTGTCCTGTTTCCGACTGCAGCGATGTGAAAGAAATCAATCCGTCCGGATCACGTTTAATGATAAACTGCACGGCTCCATTGCATAAATTGCAGACACCGTCAAACAGCAAAACGCGATTTGGAATTTGTTCTGAAGTCACTCCATATCCCCTCCGATCCTTTAATAAGCCGCTTGCAGCGTTCCTTTCCAGATGGAAAGCTGAGGGCTGATGCTGTGAAGATATTCAACGCTGGTCGGTGTATCCTTTCCGACCCAGACACCCATTGTATACGTATCAGTCAGGCCGACAAACCACATATCGTGATAATCATTTGATGTTCCGGTTTTACCGCCGATGTAAGGCGCATTGAAATATGCTTTTTTCCCTGTTCCGCTTTTCACAACGGAAGACATCAGTTTTTTCAGATGCATGTTCGTGCGGACGCTGAATATTTGAGTCGCTTTATCATTCCATTTATAAAGTGTTTTTCCTTTAAGGTCTGTCACCTTTGTAATCGCATGGCTCGGCGTATAGCTTCCGCTGTTGCCGAATGTCGTATAAGCCTTTGTCATCTCAAGAGGCGTCATGCCGTTTGTAAATCCGCCAAGCGCCGCCGGAAGAAGATAGTCACTGTCGACAAGTTTGGCAAAATGATACGGCTCAATATAACTGAATGCCTTTTGGATGCCGACGCGGTCGAGCATTCTAATAGCCGGGGTATTATATGAATTTTTAAACGCCGTATCAAGCGTCACTGTGCCGTAAGTGCGGTTATTGTAGTTTTGCGGACAGTAGTCTTTGCTGCAAAACTTGCTGGCATCAATGGTGCTGCTTGTTGTCGCGCCGGTCTGTTCAATATAAGGGCCGTAATCAAGAAGCGGCTTAATGGATGAACCCGGCTGCCTGTACGCCTGGTAGGCGCGGTTAAAGTCATATTTTTGATAGTTTTTCCCGCCGGATAGAGCGATGATTTGATGCGTCTGGTGATTAATCACAGCCGCTCCGCCCTGTACGTCCGCATACGGGAGCTTGGAATTCATTTGTGCCACAACTTGATTTTGCATGTACGGATCAAGTGCAGTATAAATTTTCACGCCGTCTTTCATCAGCGTGCTGACTCTTGCGGACAGCTCGTTTTCGATCTTTTCTTTTTGTTTTCCTGATGCTTTTTGAAGGCGTTTATCAAAGCCTTCTGATTCAGACACCAGCTGAGTGAATTCATCATTGACGTAGGAAACGTAGTCAGGATATTTGTCTTCTCTTTTTTCAACATCCAGTTTGATTTTTTGTTTTACGGCTTTTTTCAGCTCTTTGTCCGTAATGACCCCGGCATCTTTTAGCCCTTTAAGCAAACGTTCTTGACGGCTTTTCGTG
>NZ_JAVAXX010000055.1:0-29525 GCF_042709275.1 Bacillus sp. LR_5
CGCATTAATTACAGCGGCGCAAGCACTGTAATAAAATTGAAGACAATGGCAGCTCTCGACCGAGGGCTGCCTTTTTTGCGCTTCTGTATAGCCCTTCTTTACCAAGACGGATGATATGAGTACAATAAAGAAAACTAATCATAACCATATATTTCATTAATGACAGGGGTGGGGTTTTTGTATTACGACGTGCTGAAAACGTTTATAGCGGTGGTAGAAGAAAAAAACTTCACAAAAGCGGCGGAAAAGCTGATGATCTCCCAGCCCAGCGTCAGTCTGCATATCAAAAATCTTGAGAAAGAATTTCAAACGGCTCTTCTGAACAGGTCGCCAAAACACTTTACGACAACGCCGACAGGAGACATTTTATATCAAAGAGCAAAGCAAATGGTGTTTCTCTACGAACAAGCCAAGGCTGAAATCTATGCGCATCATCACTATGTGAAGGGTGAATTGAAAATAGCTGCAAGCTTTACAATCGGTGAGTATATTCTTCCGCCGCTATTGGCCCAGCTGCAAAAGCTGTATCCAGAGCTGAATCTAGATGTCATGATTGGCAATACAGAGGAGGTCAGCGAGCGTGTGCGGATGCTTCAGGCTGATATCGGGCTGATTGAAGGACATACAAACGAGAATGAGCTGGAAATTGAACCGTTCATGGAGGATGAAATGTGCATTGCCGCTCCAAATCAGCATCCGCTCGCCGGGCGGAAAGAGATTTCGATCAGCGATTTGCAGAACGAAGCGTGGGTGACAAGAGAGAAAGGCTCCGGGACGAGAGAATATCTTGATCATGTACTCAGTTCAAATGGACTTCGGCCGAAATCAATGTTCACCATCAGCAGCAATCAAGGTGTAAAGGAAGCGGTGATCAACGGCATGGGACTTTCGGTTCTATCCAGAAGCGTACTGCATAAGGATTTGATCCACCGCGAAATCTCAATTCTGCATATTAAAGATTTCTCGTTAAAACGCAAGCTGTCTTACATTTATTCTCCTCTCATGGAGAATACAAAAAATAAAGAAATTTTTATTACGATGCTGAAAAGCAATTATCAATCACACCTGCTGAAATGATATAATAGTTTTCGTTCAATAAGCCTAACATGAAAGGGTTTTACATAGATGGCAAACCAACCGATTGATTTACTGATGCAGCCGAAATGGAGAGTCATTGACCAATCCAGTCTCGGCCCTTTATTTGATGCGAAGCAATCCTTCGCAATGGATGATACGCTGTGCATGTCCGTCGGAAAAGGCGTGTCGCCGGCGACAGCGCGCTCATGGGTGCACCACGATACAATTGTCCTTGGAATACAGGATACACGCCTCCCGTTTTTGCAGGATGGCATCTCCTTGCTGGAGAGTGAAGGATACCGTGTGATCGTACGCAATTCCGGCGGTCTTGCCGTCGTATTGGATGACGGTGTTTTAAATATCTCTCTCATATTCGAGGACGAAAAGAAAGGCATCGATATAGACAAAGGATATGAAGCGATGGTCGAGCTGATGAGACGAATGCTGAGACCGTACAACGCAAAGATCGAAGCCTATGAAATTGAAGGGTCTTATTGTCCCGGCAGCTATGACCTCAGTATAAATGGCAAAAAGTTCGCCGGCATCTCTCAGAGACGCGTTCGCGGCGGAGTCGCTGTTCAAATTTATCTCTGTGCGGATAAAAGCGGCAGTGAAAGGGCCGACTTGATCAGACGATTCTATCAAGCGGCGCTGAAAGACAAACAAAACGATAAAAAAGGCGTCTATCCGGAAATACGTCCGGAAACGATGGCGTCCTTAAGTGAGCTTCTGCAAAAAGACATCTCCGTACAAGACTTAATGTTCGCTTTATTGACGGAATTAAAAGCGTTAAGCACTCATCTTTACTCTGCCGGACTGTCCATTGATGAGGAAATGGAATTTGAGAAAAATCTCGTCCGGATGGCTGAGCGGAATGCAAAGGTATTTGGGTGAACGTTCTTCGCATGCCGGCTGTATATGCCGGCATGCATTTTTTATGACAAGCGGCATTTTACCCCAATAATCTTATTTTCAGATAAATCCTTCTTACATACAGATAACCACGGCAAAAAGAAAAACGATAAAATGACATCAGCATCCATATTAAAGGGGAGAGGCAGATGAAAGGGAATATTTACAGCCTTTTTGTATTGATTGCGGCTTTTTTCTGGGGGACCACGGGAACCGTTCAGGCATTGGCTCCAGAAAGCGCCACACCGCTGGCATTTGGAGCGTTCAGGTTATTAATAGGAGGAAGCGCCATGCTGCTTGCGGTTTGGGTCAGCCGGGAGCTTCACGTGAAAAATTGGTCATGGCCGCTCGTATTTTTAGCCGCTGTTTGTATGGCGTGTTACCAGCCGCTGTTTTTCACAGCGGTTAAAGAAACGGGAATTGCAGTGGGAACTGTGATTGCCATCGGCAGTGCGCCTATCATTGCCGGGACCCTCGAATGGGCTGTATTGAAGAAACGCCCGCGAAACTCCTGGTGGATTGCGACTGTGCTGGCTTTAGCGGGTTGCTGGCTTCTGTTTTCCGACAGTTCCAATGTTCGGATTGATGTGGCTGGTGTTCTTATGGCGCTTGGAGCGGGTGCTTCTTTTGCAGGCTATACGCTCATCAGTAAAGCGATGATGAAAACCCAGCCTCCGCGAGCGACCTCCGCCGTTGTATTCATGATCAGCGCCATCTTGCTGACGCCGCTATTATGGCAGTTAGATATCTCGTGGATATTGACCCCTAGAGGACTGGGAACAAGCCTTTACATCGGGTTAATTGCAACATGTGCCGCATACTTTTTGTTTGCGAAAGGGCTTACCGGGGTTCCGGCCTCGGCGGCGGTCACGCTGTCTTTAGCTGAACCGCTGACGGCTTCATTGCTTGGCGTGTTTTTCATAGGGGAAATGCTTTCGCCTTCCTCGTGGCTGGGCATTGCGCTTATGATGCTGGGGCTTTTGGTCATTTCTGCTGCGCCTCGGAAACAAAAAACGGCCGAGGCAGCTCACATGTCTTAATAGATTCACATAAGCTTGGCCTCATTTTACAAGAATAGCTGATCCGGCTGCAAAATGAGGAAATTCTCTTTTCTCAATAGAAAAGGGGATTTTGCACATGGCGAAAATCCCAAAACAGCTGCCCGTTTTGGGATTTTTCTATGTCATTCCGCTAATTTTTCTAAATTGCCGTTCCGGTCCATTTTGAAGGACGGAGAGGCATGTTCATCTTCTTCAAATAAAACTAGCTTTCTGGCTCTGTTCATAATTTTCACTAAGGTTTCATAATCTTCTTGGATCGTTTTTTGGTCTTTTTCAAGCTTTTGAACTTCTGCCTCTAGCTGCTCTGTTTTGTTTTGCAATTCCTGATTTTCTTTCTTTAAACGCTCGTTTTCCATTTTTAATGCTGATGATTGCTCGTGATTGCCTTCGTAATTCTGCAGGAAGCGGATCACATCATTCATCGTCATCTCAGGCGCAGCTGCAGGTGTTTGAGGAGACAATAAGTGTGATAGACTAGCTAACTCTTCCTTAAAGCTTTCATCAACAAAAGGCATATGTTCGCCAGACATTAAAGGTTGCTCATTTTCGACAGATGGTGTTTCCATTTTAACCGGCTCTTCCACAGCGGTTTCTTGAATGATTTCAGGATCAACGGCAGGAGGCTGATATAACAATCTTTTTTTCGCGGGCTGCCCGTTTCCGAGCGCTCTCATCCGCTGTTTTCGTTGTTTCTTTGCAAGCTGAAGCGCTTTTTCATATTGATGGCGGACCACTGCGTTCCATCTGAATCCGCAGGCTGCGGATGTCCGGTTTAATTTATCGCCGACTTCTTCAAAGGCGTTCAGCTGAGTGCTGCCCTCCCTCACATGCCGAAGCACTGTTTCGGCTAAAAGCAGATCGTTTTCCTCTGACCAAGCGTCTTGTCGCTGTTTTGTCATTTATCTCAACTCCCATTTTTCTTTTCATGGTATTAGAATGTCCAGGTTGGAAAATATTTATACAAATTGGCTGAAAGAATAGGAGATACGAAGGATGGAGCGGCTTGCAGGAACAGTCGAATCCTTGTAAAATGAAGAGTGATGTGATTTTTTTTGAAACGTGATTTTAGGTTATTCACATAGATGAACATAGAAATGAAGGGAAGCGTACGTCATGGCTAATGAATTTCGAGTGTGTGATGATTGCCAAGCCACTAATATCAAAACATTGCTGCCGCGTTTGAAAGAAGTGGACCCGGACGCAAAGGTTGAGGTAGGATGCCAATCTTATTGCGGGCCCGGACGGAAAAAATCATTTGCTTTTGTGAACAATCGCCCGCTGTCAGCTCCGACAGAGGATGAGCTGATTGACAAAGTAAAAAAGAAAATAAAAAAGTAAAAACATATTTTTTCTTAGCCTCGGCCCTCAGGTCAGGCTTTTTTGCTTCACAAGATGTGTTTTTCATGAAGATGGAACAAATCGCCGGGCAAATTCAAGGATGTTTTCAAAGAATAGAGTCGATATAATAGAAACACGGCTAAAAAAAAGAGGGAATGACGATGGCGTATCCAAATGGAAAATTATCAGAAGAAAAAGTGTTTAAAGATCCGGTGCACCGCTATGTTCATGTTCGGGACAAGCTGATATGGGATTTAATCGGAACCCGTGAATTTCAGCGTCTCCGCAGAATTAAGCAGCTCGGCACGACCTATTTGACGTTCCATGGGGCTGAGCACAGCCGGTTCAACCATTCTCTCGGTGTCTATGAAATTGTCAGAAGAATGGTTGATGACGTCTTTAAAGGCCGCCCTGAATGGGATGACAGTGAGCGTGAACTCTGTTTGGCCGCGGCACTGCTTCATGACCTCGGGCACGGGCCGTTCTCGCATTCATTTGAAAAGGTCTTTCACCTTGACCACGAGGATTTTACAAGAGGTATCATTTTGGGAGACACGCAGGTTAATCAGGTGCTCAGAAAGGTGAGCCCGGGTTTCCCTCAGGATGTTGCTGAAGTCATTGCCAAAACATATAAAAACAAGCAAGTGGTCAGCCTGATTTCGAGTCAGATTGACGCAGACCGCATGGATTACCTCCAGCGCGACGCATATTATACGGGCGTCAGCTACGGCCATTTTGATATGGAGCGGATTCTTCGGGTGATGCGGCCGCGCGAGGATCAGATCGTCATTAAAGAAAGCGGAATGCACGCTGTCGAAGACTATATCATGAGCCGTTACCAAATGTACTGGCAGGTCTACTTCCATCCTGTGACCAGAAGTGCAGAGGTCATTTTAACGAAGATTCTTCACAGGGCGAAGCAGCTGCACGATGAAGGCTATGTCTTCACTCACGCTCCGGTTCATTTCTATTCTATTTTTGAAGGGAAATTGACACTGGAGGATTATGTAAAGCTGGATGAATCTATTATTTTGTATTACTTCCAGGCCTGGGAGGATGAAGAAGACGCGATTTTATCCGACTTGTGCCGCAGATTTATTAACCGCCAGCTTTTCCAATACGTTGAATTCAATCCGAATGAAGAAATGTCGGCTTATTTTGAGCTGACTTCATTGTTCAAAGAGGCGGGGATCGATCCGAGCTATTATTTGGTCGTTGATTCTTCATCAGATCTGCCATACGATTTTTACCGACCGGGAGAGGAAGAGGAGCGTCTGCCGATCCATCTCTTGACGCAAAACGGCCAAATTAAAGAGCTGTCCAGGCAGTCGGCTATTGTGGAATCCATCTCAGGTAAACGGCGGACGGACCACAAGCTGTACTATCCAAAGGACTTGATTTGTGACGGCTCTAAACATCCGGAAGCGAAAATGAAAATCCGGCAGCTGCTGGGACTGACATAGAAATTGGAAAGAAGGAAAAAGGAGATGTCGGGAATTTGTTGAAAGAACATGCAAAACTGATGAAGGTGTTCTCGGATTCTGGAGAAATCATCGGGCGAAAGAAGCTGCAGAAAATGATTTATATCGCCAAGAAAATGCAGTTTCCTTTCTATGAGAAATATGATTTTCACTTTTACGGACCATATTCAGAGGAACTGACGCTCCAGATTGAAGAGCTGTGCAACCTTGGATTTCTGCATGAGGTGAAGGAAAAAAAGGGCGGCTACTTTCAATACCGGTATTCTCTGACTGAGACAGGCTCCGCATTTTTAGACCATGCTGATCTGGACATGCCGGATATGAAAGGCTATATCGACAGTGTAAACAGCCGTTCATCACGGTTTTTAGAGCTGGTTTCCACGATCCTTTACTTTGACGGGCTTGAGGATGAGGAAAAGAAAGAAAAAGTCTTTACCATCAAAAGCAAGCAAAAATATACAAATGAAGAATATGACGAAGCGCTTCAATACATAGAGGAACTGAAGCAGATTTGTTAACCATACCAAGCAAAAGAAATGAATCGTTTCTTTTGCTTTTTTTATTGACAAAAGCTGCCAAGAGATTCATTATGGATAATAGTTATCCATAATGAATCAGGAGTGAATAGAATGAAAATGAAATCAGGAATGGAGCAGGCGGTTTCTGTGCTGCTGTTACTGTCAAGGCTGCCTGTACAGGCTTCTTTGACGTCAGAGGCTATAAGCCAGCGATTGCGCGTGTCTCCGTCTTACTTGAAGAAGCTGATGAGAACATTGGTTCAAGCCGGTTTGGCAGAATCCTTACCAGGGACGAAGGGCGGTTTTACCCTGACGAAGCCTTTGGCGGACATTACGCTTTATGATGTTTATCAAGCGGTCGAAGGCAGAGGTTCGATGTATCAGGGGAAAGGCCTGCTGCAATCTGTATTTGAGGGTGAAAGTCACTGTGTGCTGGAGACAGTCATGGGGGAAATCGAGGATAAATGGTCCAATCTTATGAGAGAAGAATCCTTGCAGCATGTCATGGACAGAGTCGGGGAATTGTATGATCTTGAAAAAATAGATGATTGGGTAATCAAGCAAGTGAAAGGGCAATTGTAATGAAAAATAGCGGGTCTATACAAGAATCAACATCATCAACAGGCATATCCGTGCTGATCGTGCTCGCACTTGGTTTCCTCATGGCAACTCTTGATGTGACCGTTGTGAATGTGGCGATGGCTGATATGAAAAACACTCTTTCAATGTCACTTTCAGGTGTAACGTGGGTTGTGGACGGGTACATTCTTACTTTTGCGTCGCTTCTGCTGGCGGGCGGAGCCTTGGCTGACCGTTTCGGCTCGAAGACGATCTATATCTTGGGTCTAGCCGTTTTTGTTCTGGCCTCCTGTCTATGCGCTGCATCTATAAATGGGCAGATGCTGATTGCCGGACGTCTCATACAGGGAATTGGGGCAGCATTGTTTATGCCAAGCTCACTCAGCCTTTTGGCTGCCTCTTACCCTGATGAGCGGGCGCGGGCGAGAATGTTTGGACTGTGGGCCGCGCTTGTTTCCGCCGCTTCAGGCCTTGGGCCCTTTATCGGGGGAGTGCTGGTACAGTTGGCGGGCTGGCAGAGTATTTTTCTGATCAATGTGCCAATAGGGGCTGCTGCGCTCATTTCAGCTTACCGAATCCTAAGCCGCGTCCCGGGAAAAAACGGCCGCGTGAACATCACCGGGCATCTGCTTGGCATGATGGCTCTCGGGTTTCTTTCCTATGCTTTGATACAGGGGCCTTCAGCGGGCTGGCGCTCGCCAGTGATTCTTGTAGCATTTACTGCAGCGATTTTGGCATTTGTGCTGTTTTTGCTGCGGGAAATTTCTGCAAAAGCACCCATCCTGCCGGCGTCCTTATACAAAAACGGCCGCTTCTCAGCTGCCCAATTTATCGGGTTTTTGCTGAATTTCGCCCTTTTTGGCGGCATGTTTATGCTCAGCCTTTTTTTGCAGGAAGCAGGAGGGGCAAGTTCCTTTATGGCTGGAGTGGAGCTGCTGCCGATGATGGCGGTCTTCGTGATCGGCAATCTGCTGTTTGCCCGTCTGGCGAATCGGTTTGAAGCCGGTCAGCTTATGTTTGTATCAATGGCGGTCAGCTGTATCATTGCATTGCTGTTGTTTGTGCTGATTTCTCCGGATTTTCCTTATTGGCAGCTGGCGGTGTTGATGTCTGTTATGAACCTCTGTACCGGTATTACAGTTCCTGCCATGACAACTGTGATCATGCAGGCTGCCGGGCAAAGACATGCGAATATCGCCGGTGCGGCGTTAAATGCAAACCGGCAAATCGGAGCCTTGGTCGGCGTAGCGATAACCGGGGTGATCATTCATCTGTCCGCCACTTGGTATGCCGGTGCCGGGTTTACATTTTTGATGATGGGGGCGGCATACAGCCTCGCTGCATTGCTTGTATGGCTGTTTCTGGCTGCCCATAACGGAACTGCTGCGTCAGAAAAAAATGTAAATCACTGATTGCGCTTTGTGGGAATATATAGTAAGATATAAAAAATTATTGAAACAACAGGCACTGATAAGGACACGAGATGCTTTTTACGGTTTCCAGAGAGGGAAGGACAGCTGAGATCTTCCTAACGCAGGGAAAGCAGCTTACCGCCTTTGAGCCGTATCGGGGAAAACAAGTATCTGATACCGTTATGCTGCGTTACAGCATCTTTAAGCCGATCACCATGTGTAATTGATCGGGAATTTGGGTGGAACCACGGATGATCAACACATTCGTCCCTTTTAGAGGGATGGGTGTGTTTTTTTATATGAACTACATAAATGCGTTGAAAAGGACACGAATGATAGTTACGGTTTTCAGAGAGGGAAGGAAAGGTGAGAGCTTCCCAGCTTAGGAATATCATTTACCGCCTTGGAGCAGCATTGGGGAACTGAAGTATCCAATGCCGTTTATGCTGCGTTATAGCACCGAGCCGACAACATAGTATTTGTCGGGAACTTGGGTGGAACCACGGGTTAATCACACACTCGTCCCTATCTGCGGGACGGGTGTGTTTTTTTATGAATTGAATACATGCGATGAAAAGGACATGAATGATAGTTACGGTTTTCAGAGAGGGAAGGAAAGGTGAGAGCTTCCCAGCTTAGGAATATCATTTACCGCCTTGGAGCAGCATTGGGGAACTGAAGTAACCAATGCCGTCTATGCTGCGTTACAGCACCGAGCCGACAATATCGTATTTGTCGGGAACTTGGGTGGAACCACGGGTTAATCACACACTCGTCCCTATCTGCGGGACGGGTGTGTTTTTTTATATACAACAATGAATAAGGAGTGTTCTAAAATGAGTAAACATGTGCACATTCAGCTTCCGGACGGACAGAACCAGGAATATCCGAAAGGCATCACAATCAAAGAAGCGGCTGGTTCTATCAGTTCCAGTCTGCAAAAGAAGGCTGCCGCAGGTCAGGTCAACGGCAAGCTTGTTGATCTCAGCTTTAAGCTGGAGGAAGATGCTGAGCTTTCGATTGTCACACTCGATTCACAAGAAGGCTTGCAGGTGCTTCGCCACACAACAGCGCACGTGCTGGCCCAAGCAGTAAAACGGCTGTACGGCGAAGTGTCATTGGGGGTAGGGCCTGTGATTTTAGACGGCTTCTACTATGACATGAAGCTGGGGAAAAGCTTGGCATCAGGAGACTTAGAGGCCATCGAAAAAGAAATGAAAAACATAATAAATGAGAACCTTGAAATCAAACGTATAGAGGTTTCTTACGAAGAGGCTGAAGAGGTGTTTGCACAAAAAGACGAGCGGCTCAAGCTTGAGATTTTAAAGGATATTCCGCGCGGGGAGGATATCACATTGTACCAGCAAGGGGAATTCGTTGACCTGTGCCGCGGGCCGCATCTTCCTTCTACAGGGATGATCAAGGCGTTCAAACTGACAAGAGTATCAGGCGCTTATTGGCGCGGAGACAGCAAAAATGAAGTCCTGCAGCGGGTGTACGGGGTTGCGTTTCAAAAGAAAAAAGATTTGGATGCGCACCTGCATATGCTGGAAGAAGCGGCAAAACGAGACCATCGCAAGCTCGGCAAACAGTTAGGGCTGTTTATGTTTTCTGAAGAAGCGCCGGGGATGCCGTTTTATTTGCCGAAAGGGCAGATTGTCCGCAATGAGCTGGAGCGCTTCTCGCGTGAGCTGCAAACAAATGCCGGCTACGATGAGGTGCGTACGCCGTTTATGATGAATCAGCGGTTATGGGAGCAGTCAGGCCATTGGGACCATTATCGCGACAATATGTACTTTTCAGAAGTGGATGATACAAGATTCGCAATGAAGCCGATGAATTGCCCCGGCCACATGCTCATTTTTAAAAACAGCCTGTATTCTTATCGGGATCTGCCAATTCGCATGGCGGAATTCGGACAGGTGCACCGCCATGAATACAGCGGCGCTTTAAACGGAATGCTTCGCGTTCGGACGTTCTGTCAGGATGACGCCCATATTTTCGTTCGGGAGGATCAGATTGAGAGTGAGATCAAAGAAGCGATTCGGCTGATTGATGAGGTATATCGGACATTTGGTTTCGAGTATTCAGTTGAGCTTTCGACTCGCCCGGAGGATTCATTAGGCGATGACAGCCTTTGGGAAGCGTCGGAACGTGCCTTAGCACGCGTCCTTGAGGAGCTTGGCCTCTCTTATGAGATCAATGAAGGTGATGGGGCGTTTTACGGGCCGAAAATTGATTTCCACATAAAAGATGCCCTGAAACGGAGCCACCAATGTGCGACAATTCAGCTTGATTTTCAAATGCCGGAAAAATTTGATTTAACATATATCAACGAACTCAATGAGAAGGTTCGTCCCGTTGTCATCCACAGAGCGGTTTTCGGCTCGATCGACCGTTTCTTCGGTATTTTGATCGAGCATTACGGCGGGGCTTTCCCAGTCTGGCTCGCACCGGTCCAGGTTCAAATCATACCGGTTTCGCACATTCACTTAGACTATTGCAGAAAGGTGCAGGCGGAGCTGAAGCAGGCGGGGATAAGAGCCGGCATTGATGAGCGCAATGAGAAGCTCGGCTATAAAATCAGAGAATCGCAGGTGCAGAAAATCCCGTACGTGCTGGTGCTTGGAGATCATGAGGAGCAGGAGAATGCGGTAAACGTCCGCCAATTCGGACATCAGCAGAGTGAACACGTTCCTTTCCAAACTTTTAAAGATAAACTTGTCAAACAGGTGGAAAATCGAGGCATGTAGGATAAAAGCTGTGAATTCACATTTTGCTTTTTTGACTTTCCCTATTCGGAATCAGTAAAATAATAAGTAAATCATATCGTTCGTATGTTATGAATGCATCTCGAAATGGGGAAATTGACATGGACCATGACAAACTGGAAGCAAATTTGCTGGATCACGCACTTACAAAATATTTGAAAAGCACGAAGCAATTAGATGAAGCCACCGTTCCGAAACACGTGAATAATGTAAGAGGATTTATTCTGCGGATCATATACAGACATGGGAGCTGCACCATAAAGGATATTTTGAAGGAGGTCACACTGTCTCCCTCTGCCACGACCACAGCTCTGAATCATTTAGAGCAGGAAGGGTTTATTGAGAGATCCAGAAATAACAATGACCGCCGCACTGTATGGATTACGCTTTCTGAATCGGGCCGGGGAGCGGCTGAACAAATGATCGAAAACCGCCAGCAGCTGATTGATGGCATGTTTGAACGTTTAACAGCCGAAGAGAAAAAGACGTTCTTGGCGATTATTGCGAAGCTGGCTCAATAGGGATAATAAAAGCCGGTGCGCGAAGCGCCGGCTTTATAGAGATTATTCCATATCGCTCAGGCGTTTGCCTGCGACGGCATAATGGTCTTTTCTCATTTCTTCTATAAAGACAACAATTTTTTCTTCAGAAGCACCGGTTGTTTCCTTTACGGCTTCTGTTACTTTCTCGACAAGATTGCGTTTTTGCTCGTCTGTACGGCCTTCGAGCATTTTGACAGTTACGTATGGCATGGGTGCTGAATCCTCCTTTATCTCGTTTCCTCTCTTTAGAAAAAGAGGCTTCTTATAGTATACTGAATAAAGTAAATTCTTGCATTTTGAGAAAGAGGGATATCTCACTTGGACCGTTTTTTATATTATCCGTTATCTTTAATGCCATACCTCGTCATCACGCTAATTGTGTCGTTTACGATGCACGAGCTTGCCCACGCTTATGTCGCATACAAATTCGGTGACGATACGGCGAAAAAACAAGGAAGACTGACGCTGAATCCCATTAAACACCTTGATCCGTTCGGAACCATTTTGATTCTGGTGGCCGGATTCGGGTGGGCGCGCCCCATTCCCGTGAATCGCCGTTTCTTTAAGAAACCCCGGCTTGCTGGTGTGCTCGTATCTATAGCCGGGCCCGTCAGTAACCTGATTCTTGCGTTTATTGGTTTCTTTTTGTTAGTGTTGATGCATGCGTACGGAATGGAAATGCTTGCGGCGTTCAGCACGGGGCTGGATCAGTTTTTTTCTATTTGGATACAGCTGAATCTTGTCTTGTTTTTATTTAATCTGCTGCCGCTTCCTCCGCTCGATGGCTATCGAATTATAGAAGATCTCGTTCCGCCGGGCGTGCGTGCCAAAATGACGCAGGCGGAGAGCTACGGCTTTATCGTGTTTTTGGTGCTGTTTGTGACACCGCTAGGATCTTACGTGCTGTGGCCGATGCTCAATGCAGGAAGAGATTCGATTTTAAAGCTGTTTTCAGCGATATTTCAACCGCTTTTGTAGGAGGTAGAACTTCATGGAAGAAAAAAAGAAAAAATCAATCGGGTTTAATATTATCAAAAGTGATCCGACAGACGGACACGGCGGTTTTGGCGTAGGGGCACTCAGCCTTGATAACATTTCTCCCGTATTCGTTGATGTAGAAGAAAAAGAAGCGTTCGTAGACATCGGCGCCATGCATGCCCGCAGCACCGTTGAAAAAGGAATTAAATTTCTCCCGAATAAAGAAGAAGTGCCGAACGGAAAACCATACTGGCTTGTGTGGGTAACGATTGACAGAAAAGAAGAGGGGCCTTATTACGCTGGTGTGACAGCCTGTGAAATGACGGTCGACAGAAGCATCAGAAGAGGCTACAAGTCGCTGCCTGAGCATGTGAATTTGATGGATAAATCCATGAAACGGAAAATCATCGTTGATAAAATGGACGACAGCTCGAAGCGTGTACTAGGCGAATTTCTGAAAAAGCATGATCAGGGCCTATGGGACCGTTCCTCAGATGAGTTAAAAACGAGCCTGCTTCCGGAAGATAATTGATTTGTGAATTTTCTGTGAAATTTTAAAGTATTTGAGATATTTTTCGTAAACATTGAGTAAACTGGTGATACAGAAATAGGACATGGAAAATCCCGAGCCGAAACAAGACTCGGGGTTTTTCATTTTTAGGGGGATATGATGTACGAAACCATTCGAGTCGGCGATTGGTTGATAAAAGCCGACGTGGAAGAAACGAGAAAGCAATATGAGAAAGATATAGAGGATATGTGTGAATGCGGTAACTGTCTTAACTATTACGAGGCAGTGAATGAACTGCCAGTCCAAAAAGCACAAGTATTAGAAAGTTTCGGCCTCATTCCGTCCAAATGCACAGATATAAATTATCATGGGGTAAAAGATCATCTGCACTTTTATATAGCGAGTTATTTTATAGTAGGCCGTATTGTTGAAGGAAAACAAGAATGGAATCCGAAAAAGATTGATTTCTCGTGGCATATTTCATTTTCAGTGCCGCAACACCAAATTTACATTCCTAAGGGTTTTCCAAAACCAATTATTCAGCTCGATTGTGTTACGCTTCTTCCATGGGTCATTGACCAACCATACGAATAACCCGGCCTCCGAGGAGCCGGGTTATTTTCAATGATGTCGCCCCAGCCATTTGTCCCACCACTTTTTCTCGGAAGCGGGCTTTTCTTTGGATGGAAGCCGGTCTTTTGTTTGTTTTGCGGGTTCTGCCCCGTAGCACATGTTTGCTGGTTCTGTGCCTTTCACAAAATATGTGTAATGCTTAGCGGCACAGCCGGGACCTGATGAGTAGCCTGTTTCCGGATCAATGTACACACCGGTTACGCCTTTTGGCGGCTTGAACGCGGTTTCTGGTTCGCCTTTGAGCGCGTCCTCCATGAAGTCCGCCCAAATGGTTTTAGCATAGCTTTTTTCTTCGACCGAGTCGATGGTGCTGTTTTTGTCATAGCCGGTCCAAACACCTGCGGCCAGCTTCGGATTGAAGCCGATCATCCAGCTGTCTGCGCTGGTGGTTCCTGATTTTCCGGCATACGTTCTTGTCAGGCGGTTGGCTATCGTTCGCCCCGTTACCGACGTATATCCATTTAAATCGGTATCAAACATGCCTGTCATCATACTCGCTGTGACAAAAGCGGCTTTTTCATCAAGCACTTGTTTATGCTGATTCGGGTTTTCGTACAGCACGTGGCCGGCTGCGTCCGTTACCCTTGAAATAAAAGTCGGTTCGATTTTCTTTCCGCCATTTGCGAGCATGGCATAGGCGTTGACCATCTCAATCGGACGCACGGGTTCGGTGCCGAGTGCCAGAGACGGCAGTGCTTGAAGATGGGCGGTAATGCCGAATTCCTTTGCCGTCTTTACAAGTTTGTTCGTGCCGAGAAAAAGATGCGTTTTCACAGCGTAAATATTGTCTGAAAGCGCCAGCGCCTGCAGAAGCGTAATCGGCTTGTTGGCATAGTATCCGTTATAGTTGCTTGGAGAATAGGTTTCTCCCTTTGCATCAATTTGAAACTCGGTTTCTTCGCTTTTCATCAAAGTGACTGGCGTAAATCCGCTCTGAATCGCTTTATAGTACAGCAACGGCTTGATCGTCGAAGCAGGCTGGCGCTTCGCCTGTGTCGTCCGGTCAAACGGGCTTTTTTGATAATCCCTGCCGCCGACAAGGGCGAGAACGTTTCCGGTGCGGGGATCAATGGCTGAAAACCCGACTTGAATGTCAGAGCCCGCGTTAACCGTTTCGGTTATGGTCTCCTCGGCGATGCGCTGCATCCGTTTATCTACCGTTGTATAGACGTTTAACCCGCTCGTTTCAATTTGCTCCCGTGTCATGCCGAGCTTTTTTTCCAGCTCTCTCATCGCATTGTCATAGAAATAAGGAGCCTTTCTCTTGGAAACTTGTTTATTCAAAGGCTGATAGGAAAGAGGTTCCTTGATCAATTCATCCGCTTTCTTTTGGCTGATCATCTGCTGCTTTTCCATCATCCGCACGATCGTTTTCTGGCGTTCCTTGGCCTTCGTCTCATTGACATACGGTGAATAGCCGGAAGGGCCTTTCGGGATTCCTGCCAAAAGCGCCGCCTCCGCATCCGTCAGGTTTTTGGCATGCTTGCCGAAATACAGGCGGGAAGCTGCTTCAATGCCGTAGGCGCCGTGGCCGTAGTAAATTGTATTTAAATAGCCTTCTAATATCTCGTCCTTAGAATAGTTTTGTTCCAGACGGATCGTGTAGAACGCCTCATTCCATTTCCGTTTCCACGTTTTGTCGTGTTCAAGGTATAAGTTTCTGGCATATTGCTGGGTGATGGTGCTTGCACCCTGAACTTTGGCAAATGCTTTCAGGTCAGCAAGCGCCGCGCCGGCCATGCGTTTATAATCAAAGCCGTGATGATCGTAGAAATTCTGGTCTTCAATCGCCACTGTCGCTTTTACGATCGTTGGATTCATGTCCTTTAAGGGGACCCAATAGCGCTTTTCGCCGTAGTTCGTTTCCCCGAGCTTTGAGCCGTCACTCGCGTACAAAATCGTGGACTGCGGCACTTGCACCGAGGGAGCGCCCTGGTATTTGGCTATCAAAATGACAGTCATAAACACGGCAGCTGCCGCCAAGGCCGCAAAAGCCCCTAAAAAGATAAAGGCGCGAACGGTTTTCAGCGTCAGTCTCAGCCGTTTATTTGTCATTGCATCCACAACGGGTTCCCCCTTTTTTTATGTTTCTACTATTATGAGAAAAAAAGATCGTTTTTAAACATCGCAGAACAGGACGCATCTTTACTTTTTCCCCGCCATCCTCTATACTTTTTCCTTAGGTGAAAATGAGATTTCAACCGAGAATAAAAGCTGATAAGACGCTTACAATAAATGAATACAGCCTCGAAAGGGAGATGACAATTGAGCGAACTTTGGTACACAGAGAAGCAGACGAAAAACTTTGGCATTACGATGAAGGTTAACAAGACGTTACATACAGAACAAACGGAGTTTCAGCATTTAGAAATGGTGGAAACAGAAGAGTTCGGCAACATGCTGTTTTTGGACGGCATGGTGATGACATCTGAAAAAGACGAATTCGTTTATCACGAAATGGTGGCGCATGTGCCATTATTTACGCACCCAAATCCGGAGCACGTTCTTGTAGTCGGCGGCGGTGACGGCGGCGTTATCAGAGAAATCCTGAAGCACCCAAGCGTGAAAAAAGCGACACTTGTAGACATTGACGGCAAGGTTATCGAATACTCTAAAAAGTTCCTTCCTTCTATCGCAGGCAAACTGGATGATCCGCGCGTTGACGTGCAGGTAGATGACGGATTTATGCACATTGCAAAATCTGAAAATCAATACGATGTCATCATGGTAGATTCAACTGAACCAGTCGGACCGGCTGTAAACCTGTTTACAAAAGGATTCTACGCAGGAATCGCAAAAGCGCTGAAAGAAGACGGTATTTTCGTTGCGCAGACGGACAACCCATGGTTTACACCGGAATTAATCACAAATGTACAGCGCGACGTGAAGGAAATCTTCCCGATTACGAAGCTGTATACGGCGAACATTCCGACATATCCAAGCGGTTTGTGGACATTTACAATTGGCTCGAAAAAATATGATCCGCTTGCAGTGGAAGACAGCCGTTTCTTCGATATTGAGACGAAATATTACACAAAAGATATTCATAAAGCGGCATTTGTTCTGCCGAAATTTGTGAGTGACCTGATTAAATAATGAAGGTATGGCGCAGGAGCGAATCTTGCGCTTTTTTACAGGAAAGTGAGGGTATTATAGATGAGATTTGATGAAGCTTATTCAGGAAAAGTATTTATCGCGAGCCGTCCCGAGTGGGAAGAGGCGGACGCCATTCTTTACGGCATGCCAATGGACTGGACAGTCAGCTATCGCCCGGGCTCACGCTTTGGCCCAAGCAGAATCCGTGAGGTATCAATCGGCCTTGAGGAATACAGCCCATATTTAGACCGCGATCTGGCTGACTTGAACTTCTTTGACGCCGGCGACATTCCGCTGCCGTTCGGAAATCCGCAGCGAAGCCTGGATATGATTGAGGAGTACGTGGACAGCATTTTAGAAAAAGGGAAGTTCCCAATGGGTATGGGCGGGGAGCACCTCGTGTCATGGCCTGTCATTAAAGCGATGTACAAGAAATACCCAGACCTTGCGATCATCCATTTTGACGCACATACAGATCTTCGTGTTGATTATGAGGGAGAACCGCTTTCTCACTCCACGCCGATCCGTAAGGCGGCAGAATTGATCGGACCGCACAATGTGTATTCATTCGGAATCCGTTCCGGCATGAAAGAAGAGTTTGAATGGGCAAAGGAAAACGGCATGCACATCTCAAAATTTGAGGTGCTTGAACCGCTGAAAGAGGTGCTTCCGAAGCTGGCGGGCCGTCCGGTTTATGTCACAATTGACATTGACGTATTAGACCCTGCACACGCACCGGGTACAGGAACGGTTGACGCCGGCGGCATCACGTCTAAAGAACTGCTTGCATCCGTCCATGAAATTGCGCGTTCAGAGGTAAACGTAAAGGGCGCTGATTTAGTGGAAGTCGCACCGGTGTATGACCACTCAGAGCAAACGGCAAACACAGCCAGCAAAATCATCCGTGAAATGCTGCTTGGGTTTGTGAAATAAGTAAACATCCAGACGATGTCTGGATGTTTTTTTATTCCCAGTCTTTACAAACATCAATCCATGCTTTTGAGAAAGAAAATTCGGATAATTCTCCTCAATAGCGGAGTTTCTGCTGCCGCATGCGAAGAAAACAGTCTCAAACCGTTTCAGCGATACATCTAGATAAACCTCAAGATCATGAGCCAACCCAAATGGGCAAACACCTCCAATTTCATGGCCTGTCTGCTCCAGTACCTCATTAGGAGAGAGCATTCTTGCTTTAAAGCCAAATGTTTGCCTGAACTTTTTGTTGTCGATCTTGGCATCGCCGGCTGCCACAATCAGAATCGCCTGATCTCCTTCCCCTCTGAAGGACAGGGTCTTGGCGATTCTAGCCGGGCTCACGCCGATCGTCTCAGCTGCCTGTTCAACAGTGTCGCGCTCGACGTTTCGAACTCCGTCACATCATTTTCTCGATTCCATTGTGTAAAGTGGGTTCTCACACTTTTTAGAGACATGCTGCATTTCCACTATTTTTAAGATTATTGAAAAAATCATAGCATGGATTGGGAGACTGGGTAAAGAGGGGACAAAAAAACCGCCGATGGACGGCGGTTAAATCATTCCTCGTTGTGCAACTTCAATTTGGTGTGTAGGTGCATTTGCAATAGTTGTTGCCACGAACACAGTGCTTAGAGCCAGACAAGAGAGTAATAGTTTAGACTTCAATTTCATACAATCTCACTCCTCCTTGAATAAGTTGCCTCACTTGTTCCACCTTCAGAAAATAAGCAGAAGCTTTTTGAAAATTTTTACGTCCATGATAATATTTTGCCACATCAAGAGCGAAATCTTCAAGATCAGCATACAACATTTTACTTTCGAGAAAATCAAAAAATCCTTGAATTGCTTCTTCATCAGGGCCTGATAAGTATAAAGATTTCAAAAATTCAAACTCCGATAAATATATTAAATCTCCGGCCTTTTGAGAATAAGCCATTCCCTTACTATGATATTCACGGGCTTTATCCATTTTTCCTAATTTATAATGGATCTGTGTAATTAAAAAATACGCTTGAGGTAAGGAAGGAAGAATATTTGATTCTTCAAAAACAGCTATTGCTCTTTTGAAATAAGTTATGGCATCCTCATATTGGCTTTGGCTGTTTTTACAAAGCCCGATATTGTACAAAGTTCTTCCCATTAATTGGGGCTGCTTTTCAGCTTCTGCCATAGAATAAGCTTTTTGAAAATGTGAGACGGCATCCTCATACTGTTTTAAATCTAAAAAATTGGTGGCAAATAAAGAATGACACTGCAGCAATCTTATATTATAAGCTTCATTTTCTTTGTATATTTCATATGCTTGCCGTGCATAGTCCATTGAAAAATACGTTTGTTTCATATAGTAATAAGATTCAGACATCTTAAAGAAAAACTCAGCTTTCTCTATCCGATCCTTAACGAATATCAGCTTGCTTTCGGCCTTTTTGAAAAATTTAATAGCCGACAGATATTCCCGCTGATCCAGCTCATACATGCCTCTGAAGAAATTAAAATAGTACTCAAGCAGACCAGTTAAACGAGCCTGTTTTTTATCAATCTCAAGCAGCAGATCAGACAGTCTCGGCTGTTCCTCAATTCTCATTTTTTCTAACGGTTCAAGGTACTCAAGCATTAGGTTGTGCCGAAACTCCATCAGTGAATAGTACAAATGAAGGTCTTGATCTTCTTCCATTTGATCCAGCTCTTGCTTGATTTCTCGTCGCAAATATTCTGCATCGGGTATGCTAAATCGGCGTATGTACATATACCATTCGTTAATCTTTTCTCCGATGGAAGAAGAAGATATGACACCTGTCACGTTTGCAAATCCCTCCCTTCATAATTCTATATATGTCATATTTTATCATCAACATTCTTGTGAGAAGCGCAAAAAAACCGCAATTTTTTCTTTCGTTACACCGCATGTTTGGAGATATATTTTCAAAAAGAAGCGTTTACCCTCAGCAATTTGTACAAGCAAACACGTTAATCTTCCATATTCTGTTATATCTGCGTGAGCAGTGTATGTCTGAAAAGGAAGTGAAGGAATGAGAAAAAACAAGCTTTCCTTTAAAGAAAAAGCAGGAGCAGAACAAGAAGAGTGCTTATGTTTTTGTGAGGGAGAAGCAAGCCGAGAAGCCATGTTTCAAGCACCGATTGAATTACCTGAAGGGTTTGTCGTTGATCCGGCTGAAGCTGTTGCAAACGTGACGTGGAATGCAGACAGCCTTTCTTGTGTCAGTGACCGTTGCTTAATTCAAACGGGGCCAGAGCCTGATGAGGTCGGTGTTCAATTTGCAGTGCGCCTGCAGGGAACCGTTACGCTACTCGTCAGTGTCTCACCTGTGCGAAATCAATATGGACAAGGGGACGGGGCTGTTTCCGTCATTCACAATGCAGAAATCGATCAAGTCGTCTATTATTCCGATGAACCGGATGATTGCCCGGATATCAGTGACATCACGATTGAGAACCTTGTTGTTGTTCCGCCGTTTTACGGCAGTCCTTTATCGGTGACGGGGACGATTGTGCTTGTACCGGAGCCGGAACCCGTCTACGCGTTTACAGCGAATCCAAATGATCAATCAGTTTCTGTGATTGATACAAACACCCATACTGTTGTGACAACGATTGCTCTTCCGTACAATCCGGCAGGTATTGAAATTACGCCAGATAAAAGCGCAGTGTTTGTCTTACATCCCAACAATAATGTGATTTCTGTCATCGATTATGACACATTAACAGTGACAGCAACTATATTGCTGGATCAGCCGCCTCGATTGATTAGATTTATCCCTAATCATGAGTTTGCTTATGTTTTCACCGGTACTGCGGTTTATGTGATTGGAATTGATACGTTAACTGTGGATAGGTCGATTCCTGTGGAAGGATATGATGTTGCAATCGATCCCAATGGGTTATTCGCCTATGTTCTGAATTTTGGAATAGTGCAAAAAGTGGACCTAACTACTGGTGAAGTCACAGGAACAATTGAACGAGAGCTTATCGTATCAACCATAGAAACAAATTGGCCGGAGCGGTATGCCTATGTATTAGAACAAGAATTCTTTTTTAATTATTTGACGGTTATTGATTTAAATACGTTTACCATCAGCAGCACCCAAGAGCTGGAGTATGAAGGGGAATATCGAATGTTTACGAGTGGAGTAGAGGTGTATTTATATGACGGCTTCACTGGCAATTTATATTCTGTCAGTCCAAATGGAGCAGGCGTTATAGGAAATGTTCCGCAGTCGGCAAGAGACTTTGCGTTTACCCCGAATGGCGAGTTTCTGTATGCAACTCATGTTCTAGAACAGAGCATCACTGTTTACAACACGGATGATTACTCCGTGGAGACTGTCATATCTCTTGGGGTTTCACCGGGAGCTATTGCGATTTAATCAACTATATGTTGTGCATTTCTAAAAGGACGTGAAATCATGAAAAAGAATGATCTTTCTGCTTTACAGGAAAATTGTTTCTGTTTTTGTGATGAGGAAATTAGCCGGGAAGCGCCGTTTCAAGTGCCGATAGATATCCCTGAGGGCTTCAAGGTTAATTCGGCCGAAGCGTCAGCGGCTGTTACATGGAGTACAGACAATTTGTCCTGTATCAGTGAGCCTTGCTTAATCCAGACTGGGCCGGAACCAGAAGATATCGGTGTTCGATATGCCGTGAGAGTACAAGGGACCATTACGCTTCTTGTCAGTGTGTCGCCTGTGCGAAATCAATATGGACAAGGCAATGGGGCGGTTTCTGTGATTCATACTGAAGAGATTGATCAAGTTGTTTATTATGCAGCACAGTCTGGCCGCTGTCCTGATTTCAGTCAAATAACAGTGGAAGATCTGCTCATTGTACCGCCTTTCTACGGCAGTCCGCTTACGGTGGCCGGGACACTTGTTTTGCCGCCATCACCAGACCCTCAATCGTATGTGTTTACTGCCAATACTGGAGACAGCACGGTTTCGGTTATTGATGCAGATTTAAACACTGTTGTAAAAACAATCCCGTTTTCTGCTGTCCCAACTAATCTAGGCGTTACTTTCGATAAAGCATTCACGTATATCCTCCATGGAAATACCAACCTTGTCTCAGTGATTGATAATAAAACATTAACCATCATAAATACCATTACTGTTGGAGGAGGGCCGAGAAAGATCGAATTTGATCCAACAGATGAGTTCGCATACGTGATGGCCGCCGGATCTATATATGTGATTAACACGGCCTCTCAATCGGTCATTGATGTCATTCCGATACCCGGCGCTTTAGACTTTGCTCTTGATCCGAATGGACAGTATGTCTATACCGCTAATGGAAGCAGTTGGTCGGTTGATAAATATGATGTAAATACTGGGCAGTTGGTAGAAAGTATCATAGATACATTTGAATTTCCCAGTTTAATTGCAACTCCTTACGCTGGAAATTTTGCGTACGTGTTGAATGGTGAGCTGTGGCCGAAAGGTGTAACGGAGATTAGTTTGTCACCATTAAGCAGGGGAGGGGACTTCAGCCGTTTATTTGAAACGCTGAGGACGATTGTATTTTCTCTCGATAGCACTAGAGCTTATTTTCTAGAGCCATATAGTGAACCGTTTCTCATTAATAACTTATACGTAGTTAATACGGCCAGACAGAGGATCATTGCAAACGTGTCTCTCCCCGGCGCCTTTGACCTCGCCGTAACGCCGGACAAACAGTATATTTATGCGGCACAGCCCAACGACAATGCTGTGACCGTGTACCGCACAAGTGATTATACAGCCGTGACGGTGATTCCGGTTGGCGCGGGTCCGTCTGCGATTGCGATGTAGCTATTTTATAGATCAAGAGAAGCGGTGCTGCGATAAGAGAATCGTTTATAAATAAATGATCCGATTTGTTGGATGGCAGCCAGGATAATCAGAAACAGCAGTTCACTTATAGAGAAACTGAGCATCCACCAAATCCCGGCTGCTGCCAGCGCTCCCGCAAACACTTTTCTGAACAGGCTGCCGTGCCGGAAAAGCTGCCGCAAATACGTTCGCATGCAAAACAATAAATACAGGATCAGTAGCATCGCAAGTCCCATTGAAAGGGCAGGGGGCGTGTGAAGGCGGAAAGGGACGGCTTTAACGATTTCGAACATGCAGCCGAATATGATGACTTGGCACAACACGGCAGCCATCACGTATGTTTGGCGGACGTTTTTATAGCTGTCACGCAGCGATTTGACGTCTTCTGCATATCGGCTGCACAAGTTGTGTTGCTGAAAGTCACAGCAGCTTTGATGAGACTGTGTGAGTTTCTGAAAAGCTGCTGTCATGTTTTTCACGGATTGGGTGACATAATGAAGATAGAGAAAAGCAGGCAGCATCAGGAGGGCAGCGGTACAAGCCAGCAGCCCGAGCCGCACAGCATCATTGTTGATCATCTGTACATATTGGGCGGCGGCTTCGGCAACGGCCTGAACCCAGCCGAAGGAATAAGCCGCCATACCTATAAGCAGCAATAAAAGGGTAAAGACAGTGTTTTTTTTCATTGTCTGATCGCCTCTTTCTGAGAAATGTGAATGATCGCTTTGTTAGAAGATGCCATTGCATCAATGAGAGACAAGAAAACCTGCGCATCCATATCTTGAATGATGTGGTACATGTCAAGAAACGAGCAATCGCACCTGTCACACTCGGCTGCCCACTCGAAGCATTTACGCACATAATCGCTGTCATAAATGATCGCGTCTGTCAAAGAGTCCTTGCCGTATTGAAGCCAGGCGGCAACCTGTTCTTTCTTCTGTGTGACATAGTATGAAGCCACATCGATATAAGCTGAAGAATGGGTCCCTTGACTGTGAAGGATCAAGAAACCGCCATCCTCATAGATATAAGTCTCGGCTGACAAACGATCGATTTCCAGGCGGTACGTTTGCTGAATCTCTTGAAAAAACGGTGAATCTAATTGAAATAGAATACGAGCCGCGATATCCCAATAAAGCTTTATCGCCAACAGATCGTTTTGCCCGGGAAGTGCGCCGATCTGTAATCCGGTCCATGTATCTTCCATCCGCTCCTCATCACCCAGCACCATTTTTTGTGAGAGGGCTGGAGGGCATGCCGGGATGATTTTTCTTTCAGCATGATAATCCGGACGTTTTTCCAGCTGGAGGTGAGGAGGCAAAAGCGTTTCTGTATTTTCTGAGCCCCCAATCAAAAACAGCGTCATCCGATGGGCTTGGTAGGCAGCCTTATAGGCTTTTTGTAAATCACTGATGTCCAGCGCCTCAATATCTTCGTTTCTGCCTGCGGGGAAAACGGCAGCTGGTGAGGAGGGAGAAAGCATGCTGATCAGCTGATAATGATATGAGAGCTGATGGTTAAGGTGTGCTGTTTGAATTTCGCTTGTAATCACAGCTTTTTCCTGAGCGACAATCTTCTTGTCAAATGAGTGGTTCCATAAAGCATCAAGCAGGATGGGGATCGTTTGTCTGAGCCGATCCGGTAATGAGGTAAACATGAAATTGGTATCGGTGTAGGTAGTGAATGCGTTTAAAAGCGCGCCATGCGCAAAAAAATCACTGTACAGATTGCGGCCGTTATGCCAGAAGAGAAGATGCTCTAAAAAATGCGCTGTGCCATACGGAAGCAGTGTATCACCGGATTCTGCCCGTATACATACATCCCGGCTTCCAAAATCGATTTTTACATTGCACAGCCGCAGGTGGGCGTGGGGGAATTTCAATCTGAATATTTTTAGTCCGCTGTCTGTGTATCTGATATCGGTTCGTTCATCCAGCTGTTGAAAAAAGGCTTTCTTTTCCATCTCTTCATCCCCTTACTACATGAGCTCCGATATAATTGATGGTCGCTATGAATTGCAATACATCGCGGCATGTAACCGCTGAGATGCCATCCAGCAAGGCTTCTTTCGTGCAGGAGAAGCGGCGCAGGACCCCCATATAGGCCAATAGACCTTCGGGAGAATCGAATTGCAGCAGCAATTCATTGCGTAAAAACTGCTTTGCCTGTTCTAGTTCCCGCTCATCTGTATGAAAAGCTGCGACAGCTTCCAAAACGCGCGGGGGAATGTCTTTCTCATGAAGCTGATCTGTACATATTGAAACAAGCAGCAAATTGTTCATGACATCGTAACGGGTGATAACGTGATAGACTGCCAGATCCTTCTCTCTGAAGTGCTTGAATAAAGCGGAATGGCCGTACTTTCCCAGTAATCCGTCTATTAGCTGTATTTTGATATAATCGCTGGCATCTTTCATCTCTCCGCAGTCAAATCCGAGTGTCAAGACGGAAGGACCTGCAGCGCTGCGTGTCTCTGTTTCAAACACATGCCGGTTTACGGGTATTCTTCCGGACGTTATAGCGGACGTTTGCGGGGCATGTCCCCGAACATCACATGCATGTACTTGTCCCAATATGTTCAGCTGTTTTTGCTGGGACACTAAATCAACGATAAAGTCCGTTGCGTCGAGAAACCGTTTAGGATGAATCGCCTTTATCCTGTCTCTCCGGCCAAACATGCCTGTGCCGTACATCGGGTTTCCGAAGACCTCCTCAGCCAAGCGCGCCGCCGAGTAGGAGAAAGGATCAGTGAATTTCTTTTCGATTCTCAGCAGCAGCTCATTCCTGGCCTTTTCAACTGCTTCGAATGAAAGAGAAGAAGGGAAAGACAAGTCTGCAAAAGTTTTCAGCAGGGCGTCAACATGAAGATTCCCGTTATATAATGGGTGAATCAAACGGGTCCCGCAGGTTTTCAGCTGCTGATCAAAAAAGAGATTCGCTGAGTACATGAAACGGCTGCCGGCAGCACAACCGAAAGCGTCAATGATTTGCTCCTTCAGGTATGCGGCGGCGCCGTAAAAATAAATCGTTTCTTCCTCAGGTTCCGCCGCGCTTTCGATTGGTTTCAGAAAGCTCGCGGCGATTGAAATAGTTGAAAATTGATGAGTCTTCAGCAGGTTAACTTCCAAGCCGTTCTCTTTTGCTTGTATCAAAGAAACCACCATCCTGTTTTTGCAGGTAATAGACTATGACCAGACCGGCTAACGGAACGACCGCCAGGGAGACAGCGGTGCCGGCTAATGTGGCTAAGAATAGGGGGAGACAAAACAGATAAGACCGATATTTTGAGAAACCGCTCCATAGCTGCTGCTCCGTCTGCCAGCTGAAGGAGGGCCTTTTTTCATCCGCAGTTAACCTGATAAAAGCTCCCGCCAGCAGCAACTCAATGCACTGCAAAAAAGTGAGAACTGAAATCGGGCGGCCGCTGATGAAACCCACAATCATCACGACAAGGAGAAATCCGCCTGCCAATAGGCCTGAATAAAAGCGATATTTCGCCCAAAACATCGTTTTCCGCTTGATCGGAAGCGTGATGAGCAGCATCCGGTCATTTTTTTCAATCGAATACAAAAGGGCGATCGGCGAGCTGATGAGCAAAAGCGCGGAAATCACGATATAAATCACTTGCTGATTGAAGATGCCGGTGTTCATCATCTGGAACGAAAAGAAGCCGCTGAACGCCGCCATGACCGCGTAATTTAACAGCATCGCTTTAGAAGAGATAAATCGGTTCCATTCTCTTTTGTAAAACGAAAATTCAGATCGCCGCATAAATGAATGCATCTTGCTCTGCTGCGGAGGCGCCTGCAGAAAGACAGGAAAGTCAATGATCACCGCCCACAGCATATGCACCGCGCAAAGCGGAAGCGTGGCGGCCGGCATCAAAGCGGCGCTGATACATACACAGGCGAATATCGCCGCATGCAGCAGAAACATCAAGTTCTTCTTTTTGACGAAGTGGTTGCTTAGCACAACTCCGAAAATAATGGAGTAAACGGTAAAAAACGAAAACCTGCCGAGCCAAAACAATGTTTGCGCCCCTGACAGCGTTCCGTTTCCAAATAAGAACAGCGGTAAAATAAAAAAGAATAAAGTTCTTCTCAAACAGGTATCGACAAACAAAACGACACTCTGGGCGAGCCAAAAGCTCCGTGAAGAAATCGGCAGCAGGCAGCTCAGTTTCATATAAGATTCCTTCCATTGAGATGTCACAGAAAGAAACACCATATATGCGTTCATTAAGAGAAGCGCGAGTATGATATACGTTTTGCGCAACACCGATTCATCAATGCCGGCCTGGCGAATCAGCCCGATTTCAAACACGGCCAGAATGACAAGGCCTGCGGCAATGCGGATGGCGTCCTTTTTCCCTTGCCGGCTGTAAAGCTGTTTGAACAGCAAAGACATGATGGGGATTATGTTATTCATGGCCGATCACCTCGAAAAATTCCCGCCGCAGATCGGTCTCCTCTCCAATCGGAATGACCTTTTGGATCTGTTTGTTGTGAAGAATAGCCGCGTAATCACAAAATCTTTGCACGACATCGAGCAGATGAGAAGAAAACAAAATGGTCCCGCCTGCTTCACAGTACTCGCGCATTTTCTGATAAAAAACCTCTATCGATTCCACATCCAAACCGACGAGCGGCTCATCCAAAATAAACAGGGGAGCGCGCAGCAATAAGCCTGTCATCAATACAACTTTTTGCCTGTTCCCCAAGGACAGCTCC
Organism: Bacillus sp. LR_5; assembly: GCF_042709275.1. Taxonomy (NCBI): domain Bacteria; kingdom Bacillati; phylum Bacillota; class Bacilli; order Caryophanales; family Bacillaceae; genus Bacillus; species Bacillus sp. LR_5. Next base: position 27,438 of record NZ_JAVAXX010000055.1, read on the forward strand.
GAAATTCTCCTGTTGATGTATTTTGAAAAATGAAAGGCCTCGGCCAAACTGGCAAACTGCTGCTCTGAAAAATCCTTTTGATAAAGCGAATGGACGAAAGACATATAGTCCTTCGCCGTAATTTCTGTAAATAGCAGCGGATAATCGGCGGCGAAGTAACGGTGAGTCTTCAGCTGATCTGATGTTTTCTGCGGCATGCCGGCCTCCGCTTCAATTCCGCACAGTGTAAAGCGCCCGCTGAAATTGCGGTTCACGCCTGTCAGCGTATTAATCAGTGTCGTTTTTCCGGCGCCGTTTACCCCAAGCAACCCGTAAACGGCGCCTTTTTCTAAATGTAAATCCACTTGTTCTAAGATGACGTTGTCCCGTTCATACCAAACGGATACATCGTGTATATCCAAAATGCTCATCGCGAGTCAGCCTTCCGCGCGCGCATTCCGAACAGAATGGCAATGGCAATGAAAATCAGCGTAAACAGATAGTCGCTTTTGACAAAATAGACGACTGCGCCGATGACAAAGATAAATGAAAGGATATACAGTAAAATTCTTCTTTGTGCTGGTGACAAATCGTTTCCCTCCTAAATAAGCTGGACCACGTCTTCTAATTGTTCATTTTTCGCCCAAGAGCAAATGTTTTTCCGGTGATATTTGTTAGAGTTCAGCCCTTTTAAGTAACAGCCTCCGCAATAGCCGCTGAACGGGCATTTGTCTTTCATGCAATGTTCGCTGAACCGCGGCGCTTGCGCTTGCCACAGTTTATGGACGAGAGGGGAGTTAAAGATGCTTACATAGGAATCATGAAAAATATTTCCCAATGAAAATTCCTTTGGAAAGAGGGCGCAAGGACGTACTTCGCCGAACGGGCTGATCACAATGGACTTCCAGCCAGCGCCGCAATTTGCCGCGCGTTTTCTCTCATAGGGAATAATCGGAATCAGATCTTTAAACTCATCAATCACATTTTGCTCGTATTCCATAAACTTGCGGTGCTGCTCGGCGTCTTTCGTTGGATGGACAATATCTCTGCCTCTTCCGAAATCATCAACCCAATTGTAAGAAAACGCCTTCGCCCCGAGATCCCGAACCTTTTGGGCCATATCGTGGATTTCCCACATGTTTTTTTCGAAGACAGACATGGCGACTCTGACAAATATACCGTGGTCACTCAACAATTTTATCGTTTTACAAGTTTGGGCAAAAGAGCCTTTTCTCCCTCTAAAGGAGTCATGGACCTCGGAATTGACACTATCAAGAGAAATGCCGACGATGATTTTTTGCTTGTAAGCCTTCAAAAGCTCCAAACTCTCTTTTCGCATGAGTGTTCCGTTTGTTAAGACAGCGACTTTTTTGAACTTTTTACACACATAGTCAAGAATCTCATTGGCATTTGGATGGACAAAAATTTCCCCACCCGTGATTTCGCATGTCAATACACCGTTATCAAACAGCATATCAGCCGTTTTTTTGAATTGCTCAATCGACACGGTGCCGAGCGCTTCAGGTGAGCTTTCCAAATAACAGTGGGCGCATTTCAAATTACAGCGGTGCGTCAGTTCAAAGGTGGCGTGCAGGGGCATCGGAAATTCATTGCTTCCGCTCGTGGTGATTGTATGGCGGCTGGCCCGGTTTCCAAGCTGGATCACCTGCTTGTTCTGGAGCATGTTGAGCATGTCGTAATACCAATCTTTATGGTCTTCCGGTGATTCATCATACACTGCACATTGCTCAGCTAAAATCTGCTCAGCTGTTTTTTGGCCATCCATGCGCATGCAGAGCTCGTAAGCCGTTTTGTTGAGATCCAAATACTCAAAGTCAGAAATGGAGACATTATCGCGCAAGTAGTCGATTTCTAACACGCCACCCTCAGGAAGCTGGTGAACCCTTACACTTTCATTAATAAATGGAAACATCTGCTCTATAAACAAAATACCATCCCCTATACATATGATTCAAATGAAAAACGGTTGTGTATGTATATCCAAGAGGTAGATTTTAGTTAAAAATTGTAATTTACTTAAAAAGGGCATAGTAGAATGACTATGCCCTTTTGGGAGATCCTTACCCCCATAGACCGAATAGACCTGTT